>JANPGE010000265.1:0-25568 GCA_031423805.1 Segetibacter sp.
TTTATTTAGGATATGAAAATGCAGTGCAGTTGTACAGGAGACAATTAATGTAAAAACCAAAATTTATTTATTACCTGCAGCTTTCATCATATCAGCATAATGATGAACGAACATACCATGCGTCGGATTTTTTGCAGCCACCAACATTGCTGCTGCTATATCCTTAGCAAACACGCCCCTGTATTTTTTTATTGATCCAAAAAATAAAGGCCCAATCAAATTCATTACTCCTTTAGCCATTAATTCCATAAATCTAAATTCTTTTCGGTCGCCAAGAACAAGGCTAGGTCTGAAAACGTGAAAACGCTCAAATTGCAGAGCAGCTATTTCCTTTTCAACATCTCCTTTTATCTTCAAATAAAAATTCATAGCATGAGCATCTGCTCCAACTGCGGATACTAAAAAATAGGATGTAAAGCCTGCATCCTTGCCCATTTGCGCAGCATGAACAGGAATATCAACATCAATTTGTCTGTATAATTGCTTGTTGCCCTTTACCTTTTTTTGAGTGGTTCCAATACAACAAAATATTGTATCCCCTTTTCCCAACTTAGTTCTGTAAGCAGGCAGATCATTAAAATCCACTATTTCTATTTCCAGTTTTGGATGCACAAGTGTCACAGGCCTTCTTACCAAAATCCTTACTTTATCAAATGCCGGATCTTCTAATAACATAGGTACAAGAAACTGCCCTGTTAAACCTGTGGAACCGAGTACTACTGCAGTTTGTTTTTTCATAAAAATATTTTTTCAAATAGGAAAGTTACGAGTCTTTATATTAATTGGTTTTAGGAAACTTTTGGGCAACAGTAATCTATTAAAATGCTTTACTTTACTCTCTGCAATAATGACGTTATACTTATTTTTTCTATAAAATGAAGATACAGGAATACATTTCACTGAAACCCTATAATACTTTCGGAATAGATGCGACTGCCCGTTATTTTTCGAGATTTGCTTCAATAGATGAATTAGGAGAATTGTTTGAGGCCCATCAATTGTTAGAACACCTCATATTAGGTGGAGGTAGCAATATTTTACTAACACAGGATTTTAATGGCCTCGTTGCAAAAAATGAGATGAAAGGCATTTCAACCATAAAAGAGGATTCAACCTATGTTGATGTTAAATGTGGTGCCGGAGAAAACTGGCACAAGTTTGTTCTGTATTGCATAGAAAATAATCTGGCAGGTGTAGAAAACTTAAGCCTTATACCGGGTAGTGTGGGTGCAAGTCCTATGCAAAATATAGGAGCATATGGTGTTGAAATAAAAGATGTTTTTCACGAATTGGAAGCATGGAATATTTCAGACAAAAAGCTGTCAGTTTTTTCTAAATCTGATTGTGAATTTGGTTACAGAGAAAGTGTTTTTAAACGAAAATTCAAGGGGCAGTTTGTAATAACAAATGTTACTTTCCGCCTGTACAAACAGCCTGTATTTAGTACTACTTATGGAGCTATACAGCAGGAATTGGAAAAAATGGAAATTACAAAATTGTCTATTAAAGCTATATCTGATGCGGTTATTAATATACGTCAGAGCAAACTACCCGACCCCGCAGTAATAGGAAATGCAGGTAGTTTTTTCAAAAATTCAACTATTCCGTTGATACAATATGAAAAGCTAAAATTTTTATTTCCGGATATTGTTGCTTATCCTTCTAACAATGAAATGAAATTAGCCGCCGGATGGCTAATAGAACAATGCGGATGGAAAGGCTACCGAAGAGGAGATGCAGGTTGTCATGCTAAGCAGGCTTTGGTTTTAGTAAATTATGGAAAGGCCAAAGGAGAAGACATCTATGATCTTTCTTCTGATATTTTGAAAAGTGTTGAGGATAAATTTGGCATACTATTAGAACGAGAAGTAAACGTGATTTAGAAACTAATAAACAACATTGCCGCAAATGCATTGAACTAAATTACAAATAACTACAATACTTTCATTTTTAAATTATTGAATATGCGCCTATACATTTTAGTTTACTTATCTCTTTTATCATCTTTAGCTATGGCACAGGATTATCCTGACTATAGAAGTAAAAAGGAGCTTTTTATTCGCATACAGGAGAAAGATATTCGCAGCGATATTGCATCTTTTAGCATGGGAGGAATAGAAGAAAGTGTTGGCAAAGACCCGCTGAAAACGATACCCATATCAGATTACGGCAAAGATTTTATTTCGTTTGCAGAAAACAATATTAAAGTGACTATTCAAACCAAACCTTTTGATCAGGCAAAGCATAAGTACACTTATTATGATCCTGAAACAAAAGACTATTTACTTAAGATAGATAGTAAACCTTATTATGGTGATTATGGCAAAATGCCATTAACACAGGTTTCAGCTGTTACTGTTATAATTGATAGGGATACTATAAGCATACCTCCAATAGCCTGCAATGATTTATGCAATCCGGTACTTACATTTAGCGAAAAAGGGAAAGTAAAATCACAAAACAAAGTATTAGTATCTGCCGACGGACATCGAATATACGTTTACCTTTTAAAACCGGAAAGTGGTGGCAGTTATGAAGCTACATGGGTTATTCAGGATAAAAAATATGTAAAACGTGTGGTTGATTTCGGATTTTTAAAATAAAATGAAACAGGAAATTTTATCCTATAACAAGTCAATCAATCACTTAAAAAAAAGGTGCATAACTTTTTATTAAAATTTTGAAATTTTAAGGTCATTTTCTTGTGATTGGTAATATTTGAGTTTAACTTAGAGTAATATTTTGAAAGAAATATAACAAAGCCCGGATGATTCCCCGGAAATGCAGGGTAAAACTTGCTAAGCGTTTCAAAACAAACTATTTGTTTGCCGAAAAAGAGACAAAGTTTTGAAACAAACCAGTTTTTTATTTAGCCCGGGAGGGCGTGAGACAACCAACGGTTTCAATTTCAAATGACCATTGTCAAGGAAACCAAAAGGAACAGTTTCATAAGAAATACTCCCTTTCATGTACAGGCAGCCGAAATCTCAAAGCGAGAATCCGACTGCCTGTTGTGTTTATGGAAAAATCAAAACGAATAGAGTGAACGCAGCCTTTCAATCCATAAAAAAACGGCAGATTTTGAACTTAAAAGTGCAGAAGATCGCTTACCTAATTAAGAGGATAGTACCCTTTCTTTGAATCAGTGTATTTCTTATGCCGAGTGCAGAAAAAATATACGTGAAAGCACCAGTATCTTGTATTATGCCGTCTCTTTTCCCATCCCACTTTCTATTAGGATCTGATGAAGCAAACACAAGGTTTCCGAGTCTGTTAAAAATTTTAAAAGAAAAGCCTTTTGTAAGATTCGTCTTTATCCTAAAATAATCATTTAATAAATCCCCGTTTGGAGTGAATGATGTGGGGATATAAAGATAAATGTCTTTACTCACTTTTATTGTGATTGAGTCCGTTGCCTCACATCCAGAAAGGTTTGCATGGGCATAATAGGTTGTGCTTTTCACAGGGCTGGCTGTGGGGCTTGTACACAGCGTACAGCTTAATGATTGATCGGAATTCCATAACACAGAGCCATTTGAACTAGCAGCTAAGTCAACCTGCTCGCCCAAAAATATTTCATCTGCTGGGGTTGAAATGGACAACTTTATCTCATTTACCTGAACCATAACAACTGTATCTACGATTCTGCAATTATTACTTACAGACAATTTGTACAACTTACCAGAAAGTGGATAGACACGTACTTTTGAACAAGTATCACAACTTAAATCAGGTGTGGAAGTCCATAAATATTTTATCCCACCAGTTATCGAAATGATTGTTGTGTCGCCTTTGCAAATAGATTGATTACCGGTAATTGTTATTGCCGGCTCGCTAACATTGCCCAGTACAATACTGTCTCTGCCGCTACAGCCATTTCTATCCGTTACCGATAATACATAAAGCCCCGGCAAAGATGCCTGTCGGACACTGTCCCTCCTACCATCATTCCACAAGTAGGAGCCACCGGCAACCGGGTTACCCAATGTGATGAATGTTCCTTTACAAATGCTGGTATCGTTACCTAAGAACACAACTGTGGGTGCCGCTGACCGGATGTGGTACTTTTTAAATTGAGCAAAGATTCCGCAGGAGATGGTAAGAATGGTTGTGTCTGTGATCAGCGTGTCGTGGTTGATTACAACATTTCTAAATGCAGACCCTTTGCATACGGTCAGGAACGAATCAATAATAGCGCTGCCAGTATCCAGGATGGTGATTTTTACACTTTTGATTAGCGTGTCGCGTTTGCAGGCATCCCGTAGGGTATCTGAAAATGTGGTGCTGTTCACATAGCTGATACCATTGTAAAATGCCCCTTTGCAAATGGTGGTGTCAACAAACACCTTTTTTAGTTTTACTCCGACTTCCATAAAGTAAAAACTCCGGGAGGTGCGGCCCCCGCCGATAGAGAAATAACAGTGGGTATTGCCAAGGGCAAAGAATCCCTTGTTTCCATTGTCTGTTATCCTCGCTGCCAGAAGAGTGGTGCTGTTATCTACATTGAATAAGGGGCGGCGATCAATGTTATGAAAGATGGAGTCGCCATTTAGATTGATAATTTCTTCTACCCCGTAAAAACTTGCGTAGTTAGGTATGCCCGCTGTTCTTACCTGGTAGTCGGTGTGATAAATTAATATAAGGCTGTTCTCGCAACTGTAATAAAAAATGTCCCAGGCTGAATCCTTGCCGGGTGTCTGATATGTTTTGTTCCAGATTTCTTGTCCGGCAGGATTCACTTTTGAAACAAGGATGTTGGAGGGATCCGCAGCATCGGTACTTTTAGAATAACTGGTCCCTGTCAGGTAGGCATTTTCGTTGGAATCAAGGGTGAAACGTGCTCCATAATCATTGTTTGCTGCACCGCCCCAGCAATATTTCCAAATCAGGTTTCCACTAGATGTCAGCTTCATTAAAAAGGCACTGTAAAAGTTGTTTGCACCGCAGGCAACAAAGCTGGAGCTGTTAGTGTTTCCGGAAATCATGATGTCGCCATTTGCAGTCAGTTTCAGGGCTTTGGGCACATCATTTTTAGTACCACCAAAACATTTCCTCCAGATAATGTTCCCGTTGGCGGCATTCACTTTTAACAGGAATATATCGGTCTGGCCTTGCCATCCTGTTACATCGCCGTCATTAGGACTGTCGGTGGAACCAAGAATAAGAATGTTTCCATCTGCAGTTTTTTGCATGGCAATGGCCTTGTCATTTTTTGATCCCCCATACAGCCTGTGCCACAGCACCTTTTTTTGAGCGTTTAGCTTTGCAAATAATATCTGGTATGTGCTTATGTTATTAACGGGGTACGGATAGCTGGTGTCCCAGTTGTTACCAACATTGTTTCCCAAAAGAAATGCTTCACCGTTTGGCTCAAAAAAGAAGTCTTTGGCTTCATTCATCACACTGCCGTCAATGTTTATTTCGCGGTTTGAAGTGTAGCCGGAATCCGGATAAAAAGATTGAAGTCTGATGGATCCTCCATTTAGCAGAAGAGGATCATTAAAATTGAATGGCAAAGGATAATTTTCGTAGTAATTGAAAACAATATTCATTTGGCCATTTGGAGAATACTTCATATCCACAATTTCTGCCTGGTCATTACCTGCCCACTGAAATCCGTTAGCCCATAACTTTGAATAAGGAAAGACGTTTGAAAACTGCGAATAGGAGATACCAGTATCTGCAAGAAAAAAAATGCTGATGAATAGGAATTTTAGGAGAGCCAATTTTGTTTTCATGTAACAATACTGATCAAAGGGTTGAAATTTGACTGAATTATTTCTTAGTGATGAAATATAGTTTATTGCCGCATGTAAAAATATACAAAACAGTGGTATTTTTTTTATTTCTGTAATGAAAAAACAAAAACGCTATTCGGGTTGTGCTTTGCAAAGATAAAACGATTCGTTAGTACGGTCTTTAACTTTGAAAAATGTCTATTTGTCTTTTTTCCTCTAGTCATGCTGCATGTCATCATAGGACTTTTTGGTTATTGTTGATTTTGATTTGAGTTGCGATTCGCTCCTTTCCTGCCTTGTGTGAATGTTGTTTACCAAAGAATTTTTTACGCCTGATTTGTTTGTTGCTGCTTTCTTGGACATTGTTTTGTTTACAGAAAAAAAATCAAACAAAAAGCCGCCATTCATTTTATAAATGAATGGCGGCTTTTTGTTATTAAAACAATTGTTAGTGTGCTTATTGAATCACCAACTTCTCTGTTTGAATCTCATTTTCACCTATCATCTTAATTAAATAAACACCTTTAGCTAAGCCTGTTAAAGGAATATCTATCACTTCACCAGCAGTTACTGTGTGGCGTGAAACGGCGTAGACAACCTTGCCATTGTTATCAATCAATGAGAAAGATGCGTTGCCCAACTGACCGCGGATTTGAAGGCTTGTTTTGCTGGTAGCAGGATTGGGAAACAATGCCCATGTAGCACCTGTCATGTTAAGCTGCACAATTGCCGAGTATGTGAACCTGCCATCTTTGTCAACCTGCATCAGGCGATAATAGTTTTTTCCAATAACGGTTTTATTATCGGTAAACAAATAGGACTGGCTTGTATTGGGACGACTGCCCGCATCTACCTTGCCAATACTAGTAAACCTGGTTCCGTCCATGCTTTTTTGCACATCAAAATAGGCGTTGTTCATTTCAACAGCAGTTGACCAGTTGAGGATGGATGTGTTGTTCTTTTTCTCGCCGGTAAAACTAAGCAAAGTAACAGGCAACGCGGTGCAACCTTCGGTTATGGTGTCAACAATTGCAGTGGTGCTTATTGCACCATTTGTAGTCAACATACGACCGCTGATAGTGTCGCCTGTAGCCAGGTTGATAGCGGCGTTGTTGCAAACAACAGTACCTGCAAATGATGAATAATCATTGATATTGACTGCACCTTCTATCTTCCAGAATACATTTTTCGCTTGTGTGCCATTAATCAGTTTTACTTTAGAAAATGTGCTTGTTGTTAGGGCCCCGTTTATTTTTATAACAAATATAGCATTGGCATTTCCCTGTGCATTAAGGAAAACTGTACCAGTGAAAGATGTTGCAGCATTCATGAGGTATGTGTGTGGTGTAAGCACCAGGTTGTTACCAAACTGGGCCGGATATAGCAGTTCAATGTCTTTGGGCAAAGTGTTGAGGTAGTTATAGGCATTGAGCAAGTCAGCTGCACATGCCGATGTTGAACCATCGGGAATGGGGTGAATGGTTCCATTTACATATAATGCATTGTAACCCGTAGTCAATCCTACATTTGTTCCAATATTGCCCCTGACACGGGTTATGCCACTGTTGGTAACAGAACCATTGCCGGAGAATATTGCATAGCAAATAGCGGTGCCAAGATTGGGTGCAGCAGGGCCGGTGAGTGTTGGACTGCCGCAACCAATGGGTGTGTAAGCCAGCACACCGTTAAGTGTAACTGCACCTGATGTGGACAAAGCCCTGCCTTCCAATGTATCATTGATACTTAGGTTGATGGCTGCATTGTTGGCAACAATTGTCCCCTTGAAAGAAGTTGAAGGAGCTATACTAACCAGGCCTTCTACTTTCCAGAATACATTGCAAGCCTTGGCGCCATTGATCAATTTGATTTTAGACAACGCATTTACAGAGAATGCAGCCTGGATCTGAAAAATGAATACAGCATTAGTATTTCCCTGGGCATTTAAGGTAAGGTTACCATTTAAAACGGTAGCAGCTGATGATTTGTAAACACCTGCCGTAAGTGTATCATTATTACCCAGCAATGGTGCAGGAAAGAATGTAGGAATGGCCGTATTTAACTGGTTGTAGGCAATCAATAAATCTGAAGCAGCCTGATTGGTAGCCCCATCATTGTCATGCATTACACCGTTCACGTTTCCAAATCCCGTACTGGAACCACTGTTGGTACCTACATTGCCGGTTACCTGCGAAACACCACTGTTTGTAACAGCTCCCGTAGAAGTAAACAGTACAAAGCCTGCTGCTGTTCCGAGATTAGGAGCCTGGGCATAACTTAAAATAGGGAATGAAAACAAGCTGACAGCTTTAACCAACTTTAGTAATTTTTTTTTCATTTGTTGCTTTTACATGGTAATAAAATTTTAAAATTCCTTCTCTGCAATACAATGCGTGTCAAGGAAATACTCCTATGATACCGCCAAAAAATCTGCAGTTCAGAATAATCGGACAATTGTTCAATAAATACGATTAACGGATAAAATCTTTAGATGATAAATAGTAGAAGAAACCGGGAGACTTACTAAATAAAGGATACTCGATACAATAGTAATGGCAACTACCATGCCCCCTATAATAATATTGTTGATTGGGCAGTAATTACCAATACATGGGGTTTCGTGTGAAATGCAATCAGGAACAAAAAAGTAATTTGGGGAATAAATACAGCAGTAATACGACCAAGTCAATCGGTACAGCGTTAATTACCGTAATGCTGATTATGTATAAAAGACAAAAGCGTGGCCTGTTTCTAATGGAACGAAACAAGCCACGCTTTGTTAATGTATGTATTACATACGCTCGGGCACTTCAATACCTAAAAGCCCCATGGCAGTCTTAATAGTATGTGCGGTCAGTTGGGCCATTTGCAGCCGCAGTTCTTTCTTTTCTGCCGATTCTGCGTTGGCAATAGAATGTTCGCTATAGAATGAGTTAAATGTTTTTGCCAGATTAAAGACATAAATAGCCACCTTAGAAGGATCAAATTCTGCAGCAGCTTCCTGTAGCAATGCTGGAAATTGTTCGAGCTGTAGCAGTATCTGCTTTTCTAAAGGCACTAAACCCGTTGACAATTCAGAACCTTTCGGTTGCTCCTTTCGTAAAATACTTTTAATTCTTGCATAAGTATATTGTACAAACGGACCTGTGAATCCATGCATTTCAATACTCTCTTCCGGATTAAATACCATTCGCTTTTTGGGGTCAACACGTAGCAGAAAAAACTTCAATGCCCCAAGTCCAATCGTGTTGTACAGTTCTTTTAATTCAGCTAGTGTAAAACCTTCTGTTTTGCCTTGTTCTTTAGTTTTTTGTTCAGCTATTGCAATCATTTCTGCTACTATATCATCAGCATCTACCACAGTACCCTCGCGGCTTTTCATTTTGCCGGTAGGCAATTCTACCATGCCATAACTTAAATGTGTAACACCTGCAGCATAAGGCTCGCCAAGCTTTTGTAAGATGAGCTTCAACACTTTCATGTGATAGTTTTGCTCATCTGCAATAACATAAATGCTTTGGTCTATTTTAAAATCTTTATACTTCAATTGTGCAAGTCCAAGGTCTTGTGTCATATACACTGAAGTACCATCCTTGCGGAGCAATAGTTTTTCATCTAACCCATCGGCAGTCAGGTCTATCCAAACGCTTCCGTCTTCTTTTTTGAAAAGGATACCCTTTTGCAAACCCGCCTCCACTATGTCTTTGCCCAATAAGTACAAATCACTTTCGTAATAGGTTTTTGCAAAATCGCTACCTATTGCTTTGTATGTTGTTGCAAAGCCATCATAGACCCAACCATTCATTTTGCGCCAAAGGTTTACAACCTCTTCATCACCTTGTTCCCATTTAAGCAGCATCTGTTTGGCCTCTTGCATAATGGGTGTGTGGTTACGTGCTATTTCTTTTATCTCGTCTTTTATTTCTCCTTGCTTTTGGGTATTGTTTTCTGTTGTAGCCTTTTCTAATGCATTGTGCAATCCTGTAAGCTTCTTTTGTTCTTCTGATGAAAAATTGACCAACTGATTGTTCATGATTTCGTCAATAACCACCTGAGCCTGAACTTTTAAATCACCTTCAAATTTCACATAATAATCTCCCACAAAATGATCTCCCTTTTTACCTTCTGATTGTGGAGTTGCGCCATTGGCATGCTTTTGCCATGCAAGCATACTCTTACAGATGTGAATGCCACGGTCGTTTACAATGCAGGTTTTTACAACTTCATTGCCGGTAGCTTCCAATATAGCAGCAGCACCCCAACCCAGAAAATTATTTCTCAAATGCCCAAGATGTAACGGTTTATTGGTATTGGGTGAAGAATATTCCACCATTATTTTTTTACCTGTATTTTCAGATTTGCCATAAGTTTCATTAGCATATTGGTTATGCAAAAAATCTGTAAAAAATGCTTCAGATACCGATAAATTTAAAAATCCCTTGATGACATTAAATGCCGTAAATAGCAATGGATTGTTGGTTACCAAATATTCGCCCAACTCCTGCCCTACTGCCTCCGGCGATTTCTTTAATTGCTTTACAAAACCAAATGTTACAATGGTATATTCTCCATCAAACTCGGGCTTGGTTTCGTTTACCAAAAGTTCGTTGGTTTGCATATTTATTGCATACAAATTTTGAATGGCATAAACAGCAGTTTCTTTTATTTTAGTTACGATATTCATTTTTTTGATTTGATGCTTGTTATTGCGCAAAGTAAATAATCAATATTCAAATTTGCTTTCTGTTTTCATCATAAAAATGCCTTCCAGCTTTTTCATTTTTTCTTCTCTAAGCAAATTATTGTTGGTGAAGAACACCAAGAATGGCTTGTTTGGGTTTGTTTTTTTAAAATGCTTTTTAGCGGGTTACTTAGAGAACAGAAATAAATCTAACCTAAAATATTAACCCCTTTAAAAAACAACCATAGCTGTAAACAAAAAAGGTTCAGACCGTATGTCCAAACCTTTTTAATATTATTAAGATTACTTCACGGTTATTGTTCGGGCAGTGGATTTCTCCTTGATGGTACAATTACAGTTTCGTCTTCACTTAGATACACCCAAAAATCATACAGTTCATATATATCACCCGGTGTTTTGGCACCACCATTCTCTGCATTGCGGTCATAAGAACCAAGGATTAATCCATTGTACTTAATCTCTTTCAATTTCTCCTCTGTTGAGAGTTTTTTGAAGCTATCTATATCCATTGTTGCTGTCATTTTTATTGTTGAGATCTTTATATTTTTCAATTTGCAGTATTGCAATAATGTTGAAGCAAAACTAACAACACATTTTTGATAAACCAAATAGAAATCATTTTCAGAAATTCATTGACGCCGGCAAATTATGGTTTTGAAAACAATTTGACTATTAATGTCTTACTTTTTCAGTTTTCTGTTGTGGAGTGTGCTGACCACGTGGTTGCCCTATAATCTGTCCTCCCTGATTATTTTGCCTTTTTGGCTGTACGGGTCTTATGACCGGTACCGGCTTTTGTGCAGGCTGAACGTTTGATGGTGGATTAACCTGCCTGTAAGCCGGATCATTTCTATGCTGCATCTTTTGAGGGTCAACGGGAGGCGGCAATTTCGTAATAATACTATTATCAGCCGGAGGCGGAGGTTTTATACCCCCTGTTTTTATAGGTGGTGAAGGAGGCAATTGGTCAACAGGCTGCTCAATATTACCATTATTTCCCTTAACCCCACTATGCGGTGCAGGAGTATATTGAGGCGAAGCCGGAGTATGTATAATAGTTGTACGGGTACCGCCTGTATTTTGTATTGCGGGTTTGCCGGGGCCTGATTGTATTGTTGCATTATCTCCAACAGTAGCTTTGGTATTACCTTTTACAGGTTTTATTCCTCCGGTGGGCAAAGTGCCGATATTACCATTTTGACCAGTCTTTATTTCGTCTAAATTCTTAAAGCTTTGGGGTACTGCCTGTACATTACCCACATTGGTAACCTGTGGACGATACACTTCAAATCTGTTATCCGCTTTTGTTCTGCCGGGTTTATCAGTACTTGCTATGGCCATAGGTTTTACAGGGCTATTGGTATATTTTTCTACCTCACTGTTTTTTGGGCCACGATGGTAGTAATCCTTTTTGTTATAAGTGTTGTAATTGTTGATGATAACAATGTTGTTTACATTATTTCTTACTATATATCTATTAATGTGTTGATGACGAATATAGTTGTGGGGTACATAACACCAATATGCTGCAGGTGCCCTCCAACTGTTGCCAAAGCCAATGGAACTGCCAGGAGAAAGAGGTGCCCAACCATAATAGTTACTATTGCTGCCCCACTGCACCCAAGCCGGTGCCCATTCATAACCCGGAACCCACACCCAACCCAAAGCAGGTTCTAACAGCCAACGGCCATAGTGAAACGGCGCCCAACCCCAATTGTAATCTGATGCCCATGCCCAACCGTCTTCTGTAGGCACCCAATACCCATTGGTTTCATAAGGCCTGAAACCATTGCCCATAGCGGGTTGCCAAACATAACCATAACCAGGATAATTTATCCAGTTGCCATAGGGCTGCAATTCATTATAAAAAGTCTGATAAGTAACACCTGCACGAATGTGCTGTGCCGTAGCAGGCTGCACTGCAGATACAGTTGCAACCATAAAGAGTATATACAAAACCTTTTTCATGGTAAATATTCATTTACATTTATACTGCAAAAGCATGTCCAACTAAGGTTTTGAAATGTTAATTCAATTGGTGGGCTATGGTTTTTTGATTGTTTTTACAAATTGTTTCAATAGACAACAACTTTAACTACTCAAAACACAAGGGCGCATTATAGATTATCCACCATTATTCAAAATAACCAATAGTATGAGGTGAACTCCTCAAAAGACAATGGATAAAATAAGAAAAATAGAAAATTTGTATGTTTTCTGTTGGATAATAAAAGACATGTGTTGGATGATGGGCTTTAAAACGTTTGCCGTTTTTATGATTTTGCCCACCCTGTTGCTGGCGTTTTATGTCTTAATGCTTAGCAATAAAACAATAAGTTTTCTTACCGTAAATATTGCCATGATATGTTGGATAGCAGCCAACAGCGCATGGATGCTACACGATTTTTATAAAATGCTACCTATCCT
The DNA here is from genome assembly GCA_031423805.1 of Segetibacter sp. Lineage (GTDB taxonomy): Bacteria > Bacteroidota > Bacteroidia > Chitinophagales > Chitinophagaceae > Segetibacter. The sequence continues at coordinate 12,865 of JANPGE010000265.1, forward strand.
CGTGTCACAGGTTATGTTTGCTGTTGGCATGGTAGCCATGTTGATTTACGTTTGGGTAACTTTTGTTAAGGAAAAAGGCGTGACTTAAAACCACAATAAAAATAATTATATCAAATAAATTTTGAGTATCAGAAACTTGTACTTATATTTATTATATCAAAATGTCTCTTAGTTGTGTTGTGCCACTAAACTGCTAAACATGCACAACCAATAGCTAAGTTTCATTTTTAATTTTTGGATTTTATATTTTATTCTTGAACCACCAAAACTAATTACATGAAAAAGTCAAATCTGATACTAAAGCAATTTGGAATTTTAATAATTTTTTTTATTTTATCTGCAAAAGAACAATGCTATGCCCAGCAGCCAAATCCAAGTGCAAAAGATATTCAGATCGTTATTTTAAAGGATTACAATTATACTAACAATGACTCCTTAATATTGGATTCACTAAACACTGTAGATGTTTATAAGGGAAGAAAGATAACATGGGTGTTAGGAAGTGAAGCTAAAAATGTGAAAAAATTTACAATTGAAGATAAACCAAGTTATAAGGATCCATTTGCATTATTTGATAAGCCTTCCGGATTTAAGGGCACTAAGAAAAGCGGTAAAATAAAGTCCAAAACAGATCAAACTTATTATGAATATTCAATAATTTGGGTTGATAAAAATGGGAAAGAACATAAATTCGACCCAAAAATTTCTATAAAACCCTCATTTTTACCAAAAGATCGCTCCGATTTTTTTGATTTTATTTTTACGGATTTTATTTTAGTAATTTTTACTGGTTTTATACTTGGATTATTAACATTCTTTATGGTTTCAAAATTTAGAACAAGAACGAGGTAATAAAAGATATTATTTGTTTACATTATTGTATGTAATTTAAAATTATAATAGTTTAATACTTAGTTTTTACATTCTTCATCACCAAAACTAACAACATGACAAAGGCCATTATGTCACTTGCAAAACTGTTGGGATTTATAGTAATTTTTATAGGCTATGCAAACCCTAGCTATTCACAGCCAAAAAATATTATAATAACGATTCTACAAGGTAACAAATCCACACACAAAATAACTTTAGATCAGGATCCCGCAACTGCATGGGGCTCAAAAAATGTCAAATGGGTTATTAATGATCCTAACACAAATAATGTAAAAACATTTCGTATTGTAACAAAGTCTACCTCTCCAGAATCATTTAAAAGAAAACCTTCAATTAACTATTCTACAACGGCAGATGGAGACCTGAAATTTCATTTATTCGGGGATAGATATGAGTACCGCATAGAATGGTACGATAATGAAGGACAACCTCATACACACGATCCAAAAATTTCTATTAAACCATCATTTTCACTTGCAAAACAATTGTTAATCCTTTGTCTTTTAGGTCTGGCTCCTATTCTTCTTGTAGTTTTCGCTTACAATAAACTAAAGGCAAGAAGGACATAGTAAAATGTTATGAAAATATTTGGGATATTAGGTATAATTTCATAGGCTAATAGCTGTTTACGAAGACTAAAACATCTGCCTTATACCATGCTGTACAAAAAAGTATTATGCTTATGCCTTTTTGGGATGTACCTGACAAGTCTTATAGCACAGGAACAGAAGATTGCAGATAGCCTTGCAATTATTTATAAACAAAATAACCTGACAGATACCGCACGTTTTAAACTGTTGGAAAATCTATCTTATAACGAAATAACAGATCTCAAAAAGGGGTTGGAATATGCTGATGAACTCATACAAACTGCACAGCAAGCGGGTAATTTAAAATATGTTAGAAAGGGCTATTTTCTTAAAGGAACCAAACAAAGAATGTTGGGCAACCTGAGTGAAGCACTTGCAGCATATTTTAAATGTTCAGCCTTAGCCCGGCAGGCCAACCATGCAACTGCAGAGGGAGAATGTTATGTATCTATAGGCGATACTTATTCTATAGCCAACGACCATGTTAGTGCTATGGAATATTACAATAAGGCCATTAAAACCCTTCGTCAATCAAACGATTCTGTTAGCCTTGCCTCTTCCTTATTGAATGCGGGTGATGAATACCTTAAAAATAAAAATTATGATTCCGCTCTCATGTATTTGGAAGAGGCGAAAGTAATTTTCAGGAGAATAAAGCGAGTTAACGGTATAGTCTATAGCCTTGGGAGTATTGGTATGGTGTACGCAAACATGGGCAAGAATATGTTAGCGGAAAATAACATGAACGAAGCCATAAAAATATTGGAAGAGGCAGAAGATTATTATCCCATATGTGAATACCTTACCTCTTTAGCCGATATATATATCAATCTGGGAGAAAATGAAAAAGCGCTGAACTACACCCTAAAAAGCCTGAAGTTGGCAGAGCAGTTTGGACTAAAAGAGCAAATAGCCAATGCAAGCCTGAAACTGTCGGGACTGTACGAAACACAAGGTAACATGGCCGAGGCATTGAGGTACTACAAAAAGCATGTTGTTTTCAAGGACAGTATCTCCAATGTAAGTCTTGCACAAGAATTAGGAAGGATTCGAACTAAATATGAAGTAGCACAAAAACAAAAAGAGGTTGATCTGCTAAATCAAAAAAGCCAGAGTGCAAAACGACTAACTTTTTTGCTGGCAATAATACTGGTGTTAACGGTTGTTATTATTGGCATACTGCTCAAGTATAACAAGAATAAACAAAGAGCCTATCAGGTCTTAAACCTGCAAAAACAGGAAACTGAAAATCAAAAAGCAAAAGCAGAACAAGCCCTTACCGAGTTACAGATCAGACAAAAGCAACTGGTACAGTCTGCTAAAATGGCCTCGTTGGGAGAACTGACAGCAGGCATTGCACATGAAATACAAAACCCGCTCAATTTTGTAAATAACTTCTCTGATTTAAGTGTTGACCTGCTCGGTGAATTAAAAGAAGAAACTGTAAATAAATTATCTCCCACCCAAAAAACACAAGCAGATGAAATCATCAATGTACTGGCAGATAATTTAAAAAAAATCAGCGAACATGGTAAACGGGCGGACCTGATCGTAAAAGGTATGTTGCAACACTCCACTACAAGCACCGGCAACAGAGAACCTTCAGATATTAATGCATTGGTGGATGAATATATGCGCTTAAGTTACCATGGTTTACGGGCAAAAGATAAAAGTTTTACTGCGCAATTTTCAACACAATTCGATACACGCATAGGTAAGATAGATATAGTGCCACAAGATATGGGCAGAGTATTACTTAATCTTTACAACAATGCTTTTTATGCTGTAAATAAAAAGAAAATGCAAGGTGACAGCACTTATGTACCTACGGTTTCAGTAACTACCAAAAAGGTTGGCAATACGGTAGAAATTGCTATAAAAGATAATGGAATTGGCATGCCGGGCAATATTCTTGATAAAATCTTTCACCCCTTTTTTACGACTAAACCAAGCGGACAAGGTACAGGTTTGGGTTTGTCATTAAGCTACGACATAGTGAAAGCTATGGGAGGAGAATTTAAAGTGGAAACCAAAGAGGGAGAATTTACCGAGTTTATAATTCAAATACCTATGAATAATGGTTAACAACGATATTTTATCATAAAAAAAACTCAATCAAATAAGGTTAGGTAATTGTATGATATCTATCAAATTTCATAAATAAAAAAACGTGGAGTCTCCTTTTAGAAACTCCACGCTAACAGATTAATTAAACAACTTAATTAATCCCTTTTCACTTCTTTTTTGCCGTCCTTTATGGTTATTTTAGTATCCCCATCTTTAATCTTGACATCCCCGTTGGCATCCACTTTCTTTTTGTAATTATCGGCTTTAATCTTTACACTGCCGTCATCACCATATTTGATTTTGACATCACCCTCTAACTTGGGGGTATTATCTTCAACTTTTACCTTGTAGTCACCATCTTTGTAGGTAAAACCATCGTCACCTTCAAATACAAATCCGCCTTCGGTCGATCGCCTGATTTTTCCATTTACTTTTACTGCTGTTCTCCCGTAAAATGTGTCATTGGTTGACGGCTCCACATATAGGTAAACGGGCTTGCGGGTTTCGGTGTTAACCATATATCCTGTTTGCTCGTCCTTTACCAACAATACTTTCTTACCTGACCTAAGGTCAATGTATTCATTGTCGTGTCGTGCACAGGAGCAAAAGATGGTAATGGTCATTACCATTAACATGGCGGCTATTTTCATTGTTATGATTGTATAAGGTGAATATAAAATTGTTTAAATGCTGTAGATATCTATCCCGAATTAATCTTTTTTCCCACCTCTTAGCAGCGCAACAAGCAACAAAATAAATACCGCCCCTCCTACTACCCATACCCATGGTGTAGAAAAGAAGCCATTATCTTTATTAGAACTAATGTTTACATCCACAACTTTATCTTGAGCAAATGTTACTACCGAGATTAAAAGCATAGTGAATGATAATACGAGCTTGTTTTTTAAAAAAATTGCTTCCATTTTTTTTGATTTTAAGTTTGTAAATTAATTACATGATGTAATCATTAATCCTTATTAATTAAGGGTGTAATAATTAATCATAAGAATTAGTTAGTGAATAAGCAATAATGTTTAAAAAACTGTGCCACACAGCAGATAGTATTATATTGTAGGTATATTTAATTTTTCTTCCTTACTTCTTTTTAAGTTTAGTTTGTGGTGTCCGTGCCAGGTCTACCCTCATCAGAAATATTTTTTTATAATTACAGTGTATTATAGCAACTATGAACTTTTTAATTACAGGTTCTAATTTATCTTCAACATTCGAAACGGAGAAGAAACAAAATCGTAAAAAGAAGACTAATGTGAAAATAAGTCAGGAGACTTTTTATGCTTTTAAGAAAAATCAAATTATTAGGATTATGCTATTAGAATCGGTGGTACGCGAACCCTCTTTTATAAATTTTTTATAAGGAGAAAATAAAATAAAAAAAAGTAGTCAAAATAAGTGAGAAAATTATATTTAGTCTCAAACCTGCTTTCATCATATCTTTTTGCGGCACAAACCCAGATGAAAATACCAGGGCATTCGGTGGTGTTCCTGCAGGAAGCATAAAGCCATATGAGGCGGCAATTGTGGCGGGTAGCACTAATATTACAGGATTAATGTGCAATTGAATAGACAAGGAAAACAGAAGAGGTAATATCATAGCTGCACTTGCAGTATTACTCATAAACTCTGTAAGCACTATACTAAATATTACGATTATCCATAAAAAAAAGAACATAGGAACAGACGATATTAAGCTTGTGATTTGCCCAATCATAAGTGCACCCAATCCACTTTTGTCAACCAGCATTCCTAAAGTAAGTCCACCACCAAATAATAACAAAATGTCCCACTTTATGCTTTTTATAATTTCTTCCCAACTCAAAACCTTTGTTATAAAGAGCAGAAAAATTGCAAATATGGCAACCAAAGAATTAAACCCTTCCTTTATATTAAAAAGTAGAGAAAGTATGCCCTCCATAATCCATAGAAGTACTGTTAATAAGAATATTGCAGAAAGGGTTTTTACCGGTGCGGTGGTATTTTTTTCGAAGATCATTTCATCTATGCGCATGTTTTTATCAGGCTTAAAATACCATGTTAATACAAAGACCATAACGGGAAATGTGACAAGAAATATAGGAATGCTATATTTAAGCCATTGAGAAAATGAGATGCCAAGTATAGCAGCACCAATAGCATTCGGTGGAGTTGAAATCATAGTAATCACTCCACCTATATTTGCCGAGTAAGCAATCCCAAGCATGAGAAATTTAGATTCTGCCGAAACTTTATTTTTTTTAACAAGAACAAGTAAGCCCAATCCTAAAGGGATCATCATAACCGTAGAAGAAGTATTGCTAACCCAACAAGCTAATAAAGCAGTTGCAAGCATAAGAAGTATAGAAGAACGGTAGAAGTTTCCATGAGCAAGGCCAATAAGTTTATGAGCAAGCATTTTGTCAATAGCATGTCGTGACAATGCCCCTGCAAGTACAAAACCTCCCATAAATAAAAAAAGAACTGGGTGTGCAAACTCTTTAAAGGCTTCACGGGGCGATAACAACTGCAAAAAAATTGCAAATACGGGTATTATCAATCCGGTCAATGAAAGAGGTATTGCTTCTGTAACCCATAAAATGGCCACCAAAATAAGTAATGCTAGACCGTGCCTGACTTTCTCATTCTCAATTATTGGAAAATATAAAATGACAAAAAAAACACACAGCGCAATAATCAATGCGGTAAAATTTATTCTTTTCTCGGCCATTATTTTTGGGGCAGTTGGAATCTATTGCCATTAGATAATTAATTCAACATTAAAAAAAAATGAAGAAAAGTAAAATTAGGCATCTATTTTTTCTTTTTTGTGAAGGTTAAGCCATTGTGGTAATCTTAACCCGCATTTTCTATATTATTTCAATTCCTCTATAAACTCAAAATTTAGATTTTCATCATTTGCAGGTCTAATGATTTTCAGGTTTTTGTTTGGTAATAATCTCACTTCAAAAGTGGTTGTATCTGAATTAATAAATTTAAAAACTGAATCTTGTTGTTTTGTCCAATTCCCTTTTTAAATTGCCGTTCCCGGATATTGGATTGTTGAGTCACTCATACAGAATATTTTAAAGACAAATGTGCTATCGTGATTTAATTGCATTGAATGTGTAAACCCTTCACAGATTTGGGTACTGTATCCAGTTACAGAATAGGAATAGGAGCAAAATATATTTTCAGTTCCACTCTCTTTTATGTTTGCTGTTGCTCTCTGACTTTCAGATTTACAACTTAAAAGCAGCATTGATAATAGAATAAAAAGCAGGCACTGCAAGCAATAGTTCATATAATTAAAGATACTATTTCATCCTTTCTATTAAACTTTATGACAAAAAAAATGCACCTTCCGAAACGAAAGATGGATTAACAATAGTATCAAAACCAATCATATTTTCAAAAAGGATAAAAGCAGGTTAAAACCCCGTACTCCCATCAAAGACCTTTACCTTCTTCTTACCGGTCTTCTTTTCAAATTCCATTACTTCTTTAGGCTTTTCTTTTTTAACAGGCTTTATGTTAACCGGGTTTATAGCAGTAGTATCACCGGGATTAGTACCTGCAGCAGCAACCGGCGGAGGCACCACCTGTAGCTTACCCAGAAAATAATTTTCAGACCTAATCAATGCACCAGAGGCACTTTCATAATATTTCCATTTGCCATGTTTTACAGACGTACCCTCAATTTTCACTAGTTTTTGCTCTACCTTAGTAGGATCAACAGGGTCGTAAACATCCACAGTATCAAAAGGATTGTCAGGGTTTACTGCTTTCCAGCTTTCTTCCCTTTGCAAGCCTGAAATATTGTAATACTGACACTTACCATCACGATTACCCCACCTAAACTGTTCTATAGCATAAAGGTCGCCCATGCTTGTATAACAGCGCCATATACCTTCTTTCTTGCCATCTTTGTACATGCCTTCTTCATCATATCCCGGCTCGCCACGCAAACCATCTACTTTTATCACCCACCTACCCTGCCGGCGGTCATGTTGATCTATACAGTTTATGGTATCCCGGTTATCGTTCACCAACCTATAACTTTTCCACTGAGCGTTAGTAGTTATGGCAAACAATAAAAAATATGTGAACATCCATTTCATACTTCACCGTTTTATTTCTCGAAATTAAACAGATTTTCAATCCTGACAACGTATCGCAAACCACATACCAATTTAAATTATTTCTTTAACAAGGACTTATATAACGAACATTAATCCCTTTACTATTTAAACTGTCTATTTGTAAAAATACATTCTTAAGATCAATGTCATTGTTTTAAGCTTTTTTGGGTATGGACAAGGGTTCTTTATTCAACTCCCGTTGTCACTTGCCGGCTTCATTGTCGGCATACCGTTAAGTAACTATTGAATCAGGTCTTACAATGTATCTTTTTCATAGCAGCTTTTTATACTATTTGCTCAACTAAAAATATGCAACCAGAGAATAAGCTCAAAACAAAAAATATGAATAAATCCACCCACATACTTAACACTTCTTCCAATTTGCTAGGGTTATGCTTTCTTGTGTTAACATCACTTTCTGTTTTGCATTTAAGACAATCCTCACTTATAGATGAATTTACCGCTGTAGCAACAATATCTTTTATGGTTAGTTGCATACTTTCCTTTTTATCTATCAGGAGCAACAATGAAAAAATAGCTGTCCGTTATGAGAACATAGCCGATTTCTTTTTTCTAATTGGTCTATCCATAATGTTTCTGACTACTATGGTTATCACTTTTGATGTAACACATTAACCATAATTGCTAAACCGATGATATAATTTTGCAACTATAATAAATCAGATTTCATTAAAATATTACTGACATTTTGTTGTAATCAAAAACAATTGCCTTATTTCGCCGCTTAAATCACTAATTACAGTTATCAAATGAAAAGGACTTTATTTCCCGCAATTATTTTTTGTACAGGGATATTATTATCGTGTAAACAAACAGATTCTGCAAACAAAAACAACACTTCGGATTCTACGAAATCAACTACAGAACAGACAGGTGCAACAACCACAAGTAAAAAAGGAGATGGCAAAATAGCAGATGCTGCAACTATACTTTCAAGAAAAGAAGTTCCTATACTTTGTTATCACCAAATACGTGATTGGAGAGCAACAGATTCCAAAGGCGCAAAGGATTATATTATTCCTGTAGAAACGTTTAAAGCCCATCTGAAAATGTTGGCTGATAGCGGCTTTCATACCATATTGCCCGACCAGATGTATGATTATCTTACTACCGGCGCCCCACTACCCGAGAAGCCTGTAATGCTTACTTTTGACGATACTGACGATGATCAATTTACCATAGCTGCACCTGAAATGAAGAAGTATGGCTACAAGGGTGTATTCTTCATCATGACCGTTTCGCTTAACCGACCGAACTATATGACCAAAGATCAGGTAAGACAACTGTCCGATGAAGGTCACATCATCAACTCCCACACATGGGACCACCACAGTGTAAAAGGTTATGTAACAGATAAAGATTGGGAAACACAAATAGAAAAGCCAAAAAAACAAATTGAAGAAATCATTGGCAAACCAACACTGGATTTTGCATATCCTTTTGGACTTTGGAGGCCTGAAGCTATACCTGAATTGAAAAAAAGAAGCATCCGATCTGCATACATTCTTAGCACCAAACGTGACCCTAACGATCCTTTATACACCATCCGCCGTATCATAGCTAGTGGTTATTGGAGTGCAAATACACTGAGCAGAAGTATGAAAGAATCGTTTAAATAGAGTTTAAAGTTTAGGGTTTAGTATTAAGTATTTCACTTTCTAATAGGTTTGAATCAATGAAAAATTGGCTTAACCCCAAGCCTATTTTATATGACTCAATTGTGGTTTTTACCACTCTGCCCGTGCTGTTGGAGTTACTGATAAATCTGCAAAATCCTGTTTAAGGTATTTGTAATATGCGGTTATTGCTATCATTCCTGCATTGTCTGTGCAATATTCAAACTTTGGTATAAAGGTTTGCCAACCTAACTTTTCTCCCAAAGCAGTGAGGCCATTGCGTAGGCCACTATTTGCACTTACACCACCTGCAATGCAAATGTTGGTGATGCCTGTTTCCGTAGCAGCTTTTTTCAATTTGTTCAACAAAATAGTGACTATTCTCTTCTGAATAGAGGCGCAGATGTCATTTAAGTTTTCATCAACAAATAGTGGGTTTTTTAATTTTTCTGCCTGAAGGAAATATAAAATACCGGTTTTCAATCCGCTAAAGCTAAAATTCAATCCCGGAATATTGGGTTCAGTAAATGTGAACCGTTCCGCATTTCCTTCACGGGCATATTTATCAATTAAAGGTCCGCCGGGATAAGGCAGCCCCAAAAGTTTTGCGCTTTTATCAAAAGCCTCACCTGCAGCATCATCCATGGTTTCTCCAATTACCTTCATATCATACGGGCTTTCGCAAAGAACAATTTGTGTATGTCCACCACTTACGGTTAGGCATAAAAATGGAAATGCAGGTCGTGGATCGTCTATCAGATTAGCAAGAACATGTGCCTGCATGTGGTGTACGCTTATTAAGGGTTTACCAAGAGACATTGCCAAAGATTTTGCAAACTGTGCACCAACCAATAAACTACCAATCAGTCCTGGAGATTGCGTGAAAGCAATGGCATCTAATTCCTTAAGTGGTATTCCTGCTTTCTTTAAAGCGGTATCTACAACTGGTACAATGTTTTGCATATGTGCCCTGCTTGCCAGCTCGGGTATTACTCCTCCATACTGTTCATGTACTTTTTGCGTAGCAACTAAATTAGATAACATGATACCATCCCTGCACACCGCAGCAGCAGTATCATCGCAAGACGATTCTATAGCCAATATTGTAATCATGGAAAAATACTAAAGTTGAAAAAGATATTATAGTTTACTGCGCCGGACCATGATCAAAACTTAAAATGCGGGTCATTTTCCATTTATTATCATGCAATAACCAAAGATGCGTAAACCTTGCTTTACCATCCAAAAATTCTTTTTTACCTTTTTCCCAAATATAAAACACGTGACTACCCGTTATTACGGCACCATATATAGTATTTGATTTCTGTAGTGGGTAAACATTGACGCTGCCTTTTACCGCTTCTCTTCTAAGGTGATAATCAATATTACTGCAAAGGTTTTTTTGTATGGATTCAATCAGGCTTTTTCTATCGGATAATATTCCTCCTTTATCATGATAAAATTCTACATCAGGACTTAGATATTTTGCCATAGCTGTAGTATCACAATCATTGTAACCTATCCAAAACAAGCTGTCGTACTTTATTATTGCGGCCTTCACCTGATTCAGTGAATCATTAGTAGTTTGTGCGGAGGAAATGAATGTACAAAAAGTAAAGGCCAAAATGGAGAAAATAATTTTCATTCTGATTATTATTTTTCGGTTAGTAATGTTTGATAAAACAATTTAAATGAATTACCGCGAAGGTAATGCTGCATTTCATTTTTCAACTACAAAAAAACCGTTTGCACTTGTAATACAAACGGTTTTTTATTGATAAAATGAATTTAATATTATCTTGTATTTTGAGGCCAGCTAATTAATTGGTTAACATTATCTCCAATTTTTTTCCCTTGCTCAAGACCTAAAATATTATCCATAGGGTAATGAATACCGCCATACAACCGGGAATTAGCACACTCATCAGCCATAGCATTAAAATTAGTATAACTGCGAGGAGCAAAACCATACTGAACCTGACTGTAGTCTGTAAATTTATAATTACCACTACCATCAGTAAACATTTCATTAAAGATTTGGGCACCTGCACCCATTTCACATGAATGCCCTGAAGTAAATGCAGGAAATGCAGGCGATCCTAATACCGTTGTGAATGTATTGTCTATATTTTGTTTGATATAGGTAACAGGTCTCATTAAAAGATATTTGTACTTCAACTTCCAACAGCTTATGAATGCATCCATTTCTGCAACACTTAACTTAGCATAAGCAACTGAAGTTTTCTCAAGTGTAGCATTATTTTCTAATAGTAATTGAGACATAATATTGAATGTATGTCCCGTTGGAGTGCAGGTATTAAATGGATCATCTGACCAGTATTTTGCTATTGTTATTTTCTCTGGAGTATTACCAAATTTTACCTGATTGTAAACTGCTAAAGCTTGTTTGTAAAAATCAGATGTTGGACTTGTAGAAAATGGTACAGGTACATATTGTTGGGCAACAGTTACGCTCTGTTCCAAAAACGGACGACTGTTTCCCCAATATGGACTTATAGGTGTTAATAATGCACCTGTTGGAACCCAACATCCCGGGTCAGGGGGCATAGTATAGGGTAATTGAAAAGGATCAAGATAAGCATGGTGACAACCATCATCAAGTGAATAATTATAAATGGTGGCCGCAATACTTTTACCAAATTCAACCGAACGTTTAATAACATCAGCCTTTCTGCCTTGAGACATGATGGCAAGGTTTACATTTTCAGCACTATCTATTGAAGCTAAATTGGCTGCGCTAATTTTAATTTCAAACATTTTCCGGATCATATCAGACATAGCAGCATTAGATGCAATACTCCAGTCATATTCGTATTCATTTACCGGTACGGGAAAACGATATTGCTTTAAACCATTAATCTGACCGGCTAAAGTGTAGGAATTTCGAATGCCGGGTACAACAGCCTCATAATTAGCAAGACCTACATAACCATATGCCCGGGCAACCTGTGGAGGAAAAAAACCGGGAGTTGTTTTACTTATTTTACACATTAGCGTAAAATAATCTCTTACAAACTTGCCAGAATAATTTCTTGCCGGCAGACTGCTTTGCTCTATAAGACCGTCATTTTGTTTTTGGCAAGAGACTAATACAACAAGGAGAATGATAATTGGTAATAATTTCTTCATAGATTTAATATTGAATTTACTAAAGATGGTCAAATGTGTAAAATAGTTGCTCACTGTATAAGATTATAATGATTTTTTAATTTTAGATTCAACAACACTAGCGTTGCGTCTTAATTAAATGATTTTCAATTGAATATATTTTAGTTCTTTGACATCTTGATTTTCTATGTTTAAAAACACATGGTGTAATGACCTTTTTTCGAAAGGAGCCAGACTAATGTATTGTATAATTT
>JANPGE010000266.1:0-23429 GCA_031423805.1 Segetibacter sp.
TGTACGCTTCGCATTGACAAAACAAAAAGAACAATAAAAATATTTTATAACAAGAAAGGTTATTAACAAAAACTTGAAAGTTGAGTGAAATCTGTCAACTAAAATCATGGAGCTTCAAACCCTAAACCCTAAACCCTAAACTCATAACTCTTAACTCTTAACATGGAAATATCAGCACTAACCCGTTCCGTAGTCAAAAGCAATCATGCCGTTATTAGTCCCGATGGATACATCAACAGCAGTGTTCCCGGTTGGACAGATTGTACAGTCAATGTCATCATTAATGAAGATATGGGCGCCAATCTTTGTCAAACATTTATTACCCTAAACGAAGGGGGAAAACTAAAAGGTAAAACGAAGGACTCACAAATATTTTTTTACATAGTTGAGGGTCAATGTTCAGCCACTGTAGAAAACGAAGCAAAAGGTCTAACTAAAGGTCATTTTGTATATGTGCCGGTAGGTAAGGAGTATTTATTTGAAATACCCACACAGGGTACTAAAATTCTGACTTTTCACAAGGTGTATGAATACCTTGAAGGGCATGATGTACCCGAAGTTATATTTGGTGATGCTACAACAGTGCCGGGTCCACCCTATTTAGGTGATGATGCATTACGATTACAGGTTTTGCTGCCCGATAACCATTCCTTTGATATGGCGGTCAATATTTTTACTTATGAATCAGGTGGTCATTTGCCTATGGTCGAAACCCATATTATGGAACATGGTCTTATGTACTTACAGGGACAAGGTGTATATATGCTTGACCATCAATGGTATCCAATTAAAAAAGGCGACTCTATTTGGATGGCACCCTATTGTCAGCAATGGTTTACCGCTATGGGAAAAGAGCCGGCAGTTTATATCTATTATAAAAATGTAAACAGATTTCCAACAATTGTATAAAGTTAAATGTTTAATCTTTTGTGCATTATCACTCATAAATCATATTACATTTGTAACTTGATTTTATTACATTTCAATTTATTATGAAAATAGTATTAGTACCCGTCGATTTTTCAGAAACATCTCTACACGCTGCAACTTATGCAGCACAATTACTTACAGGACATCTTGGGATTACCATGGTGCTTTATCACAACTATACCAAAGACTCCGAAGCTGATGAGGCATTAGTTACCCTTGAAATATTGAAAACAAAACTTGTACAAAAATTTACAATAGATATTGAAATTTTAAGCTACAAGGAAGATGATTTTGTAACCGGATTAGAAAGGGCTGTACGTCATCGAAATGCTAACCTTGTAATTATGGGAATTACCGAAAGGTCAGCCTTAGGTCAAATATTTTTAGGAAGCAATGCTTTAAAATTTGCTGAAACCAAATCATGTCCTGTGCTTATAATACCTGAACAGGCCATATATAAAGAGATCAATAATGCCTTGTTGGCTTCTGATTTCAAAAACACATACATTTCCACGCCGTCTGAACCAATTAAAGATATCCTGAAAATATTCAGACCAAAATTACACATCATCAATGTAGATCCTACGCATTATATTTCACTTACAGAAGCACATGAAACTGAGAAAGCAACCCTTCGGGAAATGTTTGCCATCTTCAATCCCGAGTTTTATTTCATGCGCCTGCACGATGTAGATGAGGCCATCAACATGTTTGCAGAGGAGAAAAACATAGACTTGATCATCACTATTCAGCACAACTACACTTTTATGGAAAAGCTGTTTAAACGTAGTCATACCAAGAGTATTACTTACGATAGTAATGTGCCAATATTGGTGGTGCATGAATAGATTCTATGAAACCATTCTTATTTCAAAAATGTCTTTCTAATACAATTATTGTTCGGCAATGTCAACTTATCAAAAAGCTATTAGGTTTCAAAAACCTTGTAGCTTTTGTTTATTATCCCCAAAATGACCAACATGCTCACATGGATTTGTAAACATTTCAATGATCTGTCTCCGGCAGAATTATATGCTGCCGTAAAGTTACGCAGCGAAGTATTTGTAGTAGAACAAAACTGCGTTTACCTTGATGCTGATGGCAAAGATGAACATTGTTATCACCTCATGGGGTATTTTGAAAATGAATTGGCAGCATATGCCCGTTTGATACCTGTAAATTTTGCTTACAAATACATTTCAATTGGGCGTGTTGTAACATCACCTGCACATAGACGCCTTGGCGCAGGTAAGTTGTTAATGACACAAGCCATCACTCAGTGTTATGAATTGTTTGGAAAACAGACCATAAAAATTGGTGCTCAACTTTACCTCAAAAAGTTTTACGAATCATTCGGTTTTAAACAATCCGGTGATGAGTATGATGAAGATGGGATACCTCATATTCCGATGGTTTTGGGGTGAACACCACGGTTTTTCTAACTCATAAAATATTTATTTTCTTATAAATTATAGACAAGGCAATGAGGTGAAAACTTTAAAGAAAGTGAAAATTAAGTAATGTGCTAATTAACTATTGTGATTACCGACTCTTTTTATTGATGATTTTTTATTCGTTGACCAATTGACATATTATCCAACCTTTTATTGGCTTTCTTTTTTAGCCGGAACAGGTGCAAGAAATTTGTCTGGATTGTAATGAATATTATTATTACCTCCCTGAAATTAAAAAGGATTAAACAAAACAGCATTTGACCATTAGAATCGGAATAAAATAATAATGGCTTGTCCCCACAAATATGTATTATCATTGTAGTAATTTATTTTCTTTCCCCCGTGGTGTAGAAATGTGAATGGTTGGCGGGTTTCAACTAAACCTTTTTTTTATTTTCCACACTTTAATAAACAACCCTTATGAGATTACTTCCAGCGTTTAAAACGCTCATGTTTCTTTTCCTTTTTGGCCTCCCTACCCATTGGTTGAAGGCTCAGTGTACCGCAACTATTACGCCTGGCGGGTCTACCTCTTTTTGCTCCGGAGGCAGTGTGAGCCTGTCGGCAAGCGGACCCGGCGGCGTCTGGGCAGCAAAGACAAATGTACCGGGTTCAAGTTTCGGCACCATGACTGCAAACGGTTTTTCTATTGGCTCCAAAGGTTATGTTGCCCTTGGTTTTAACGGGCAGACTTATAATACCGTTTGGGAATTTGATCCGTCCAATAATACCTGGACTCAAAAAGCAAGCTTTCCTGCAGCATTCCGGCAGTATCCAGTCGTTTTTGGAATTGGAACCAAAGGCTACCTTGGATTAGGCGAATACAATAAAGTGAACTATAAAGATTTTTGGGAGTTTAATCCTACTGCAAATACATGGACACAAAAAACGGATTTCCCTGGTGCCGGCCGTCGTGCAAGCGGGTTTAGTATCGGTTCAAAAGGATATGCGGGTCCGGGGTATGGCCCAATTGATGGTAATTCAGGTACATTTTACAAAGACTTTTATGAATATGACCCTTCTACAAATGCATGGACACAAAAGACAGATTTTGGAGGATCGGGGCGTTTTGGTGCGGCCACTTTTACAGGCAACGGTAAGGGATATGTAGGCACTGGTTTTGTATCCGGTAATGTGCTCAGTAACGATTTGTGGGAATATAATCCTACAACAAATGCCTGGACTCAAAAAGCAAATTTTGCTGGCGGTGCCCGCTATTGGACAGTTAGTTTTGGCATTGGAAGTAAAGGATACATTGGTACTGGTTATTCAAACACGGGAACTCTTCTTAAAGACTTTTGGGAATATGATATTGCAGGAGATGTTTGGATTCAAAAAACCGATTTCGGCGGAACTGCAAGAAGGCTGGCGACTGGTTTCAGCATTGGCAGCAAAGGATATATAGGCACCGGATTGGATGCTTCCGCTTACAAAAGTGATTTTTATGAATATACGCCTTCATCTTTGTCCTATTCATGGTCAACAGGCGCCACCTCCAGCAGTATATCTGTTTCCTCAAGCGGCAGCTACACAGTCAATGTGTCTGACGCAGTAAGCGGATGCAACACAACTTCTGCTGCAATAGTGGTGACGGTGACCCCAAACCTGGCTGTAGGAGCAGCCTCATCTTCACCAACAGTTTGTATCAATTCCCCCCTTACAAACATTACGCATTCTACTACAGGAGCTACAGGCATTGGCAGTGCAACCAATTTGCCTGCCGGAGTGACTGCCTCTTTTGCATCAAACACAATTACAATCAGTGGCACTCCTACTGCATCAGGCACTTTCAGCTACAGCATACCACTGACAGGCACATGTGGAGCAGCAAATGCCACGGGAACCATTACGGTAACACCTGCTAAAACAGTTAGTGCTGCTTCTTCAGCACCCGCGGTTTGCATCAATACAACGCTGCCATCTGTAACCTTTTCCACTACCGGAGTTACAGGCATTGGCGCAGCCACAGGTTTACCATCTGGAGTCACGGCTTCTTTTGCTTCCAACACCATTACCATCAGTGGTACCCCATCGGCATCAGGCACTTTTAGCTACAGCATACCAACAACCGGCGGTTGCGGAACAGCAAATGCTACCGGAACAATCACGGTCACACCTGCTAACACAATGGGAGCAGCATCATCTGCACCTACACTCTGCATAAATACTGCACTTACACCAATTACCCGTGCGACCACAGGTGTTACAGGCATTGGTGCAGCCACAGGTTTACCAACAGGTGTTACTGCATCTTTTGCTTCCAACACCATTACCATCAGTGGTACCCCATCGGCATCAGGCACTTTTAGCTACAGCATACCAACAACCGGCGGATGCGGAACGATAAATGCAACAGGAACAATTACTGTGACACCTGCTAACACAATGGGAGCAGCATCATCTGCACCTTCTCTTTGTATCAATACTGCGCTTACGCCTATCACACGCACTACCACAGGTGTAACAGGTATTGGTGCAGCCACAGGTTTACCCTCAGGGGTTACGGCATCTTTTGCTTCCAATACGATTACCATAAGCGGCACTCCTTCGGCATCCGGCACTTTTAGCTACAGCATTCCAACCACAGGCGGATGCGGAACGTTGAATGCAACCGGCTCCATTACAGTCACTGCAAATGTGGATGCCGGTACTGTCAGCGGCGTATCTCCACTGTGCAAAGGTGCCACTGCCACTTACACCCATGCAGGTGCAGCCAGCGGCACCTGGAGCAGCAATGATGTGACTATTGCCACAGTCAATGCTTCTACAGGCCTGGTAACTGCTGTCAACAGCGGTACAACTTTTATAAAATATACTGTCGGCAGCGGCTGCGGTTCACCTGCAGTGGCACAACAGGCAGTGACAGTAAAAAATACTTTTACAATTGCAGCTTCAGCAACAGGAGGCGGTACTATTTCACCCAGTGGAAACAATATACTCTGCGAGGGGGCAGACATTACATTTGACATCACCTCTAATTCATGCTACCCAATAACAGATGTGGTGGTAGATGGCCAATCGCAGGGCCCCATTACTAGCTATACATTTTCCAATGTATCAGCCGACCACACCATTAGTGCTACGTTTGTTCAGAACACTTTTGACATCACAGTTACAGCAGGTGCTAATGGCTCCATTACTCCAGGCACAGGCAGTGGAAACTGTGGAGGAAACGCGACTTACAACATTACACCAGATGCCTGCTATTCTATAGCAGATGTAGTGGTGGACGGCGTATCGCAGGGGGCAATCAACAGTTATACATTCATCAACGTTAGTGCTGCTCATACCATTAGTGCTACGTTTGTTTTGAATACTTATGATATAACAGTTACAGCAGGGGCTAATGGCTCCATTACTCCAGGCACAGGCAGTGTAAATTGTGGAGACAACCCGACCTACGCCATTGCACCAGATGCCTGCTATTCAATAGCAGATGTGGTGGTGGATGGCGTATCGCAAGGGGCAATCAACAGTTATACATTTACCAACGTTGCCGCTGCTCATACCATTATTGCTACGTTTGTTTTGAATACTTACGACATCACAGTTACAGCAGGCGTAAATGGCTCAATTACTCCGGGCACTGGCAGTGTAAATTGTGGAGACAACGCGACATACACCATTGCCCCCGATGCAGGTTTTATTGTTTCAGATGTAGTTGCTGATGGTATCAGCCAGGGCGCATTGTCATCATTTACATTTTCGAATGTAAATACGAATCACACAATCAGTGCAATATTTAGCTGCGTACCAACCGCTTCCGATACAACCGCAACGGCCTGCAACAGCTTTACCTGGAATGGTAGCACTTACAAAGCATCAGGAGATTATGTGTGGCACACCATCAACGAGGCAGGTTGCGACAGTGCAAGAACACTGCACCTGACCATCGTGTCTGTTTCATCAACAACTGCCAAAACAGATGCGTTGTGTGCCAACGCTGCAAATGGTACACTTACAGTTACACCTACCAGTGGTGTTAGCCCCTACACTTACAAAATAGGTACGACAGGGTCTTATGTTAGTGCCAATACATTTACCGGCCTAAGGGCGGGAAACTACAGGGTTTCTATTTTGGATGCAAACGGTTGTGCCGGTACATCTGACCAGGTCACCATCTTGCAGCCAGCTGCGCTTACTGCCACAAACAGTAAAACAGATGCAGTTTGTTATGGCTCGGCCACAGGTGCTATTGAAACAACACCAACCAGTGGTATCGCCCCATTCTCATACAAACTCGGCACTTCGGGCACTTATGGCACTTCCAACACATTTAGCAACCTGAAAGCAGGCAACTACACAGTTTACATACTGGATGCAAATACCTGCCCCGGAACAGCAACAGCAGTCGTTGGTCAGTCGCCATTGATCACCGGCACTTCAACCAGCACACCTGTACTCTGCAATGGCGGTGCAACAGGTTCTATAACCGTAACTCCAACCAATGGTACGGCACCACACACCTACAGATATGGTTCAAGCGGTGCTTATGTTTCTTCGAATGTATTCACCAACGTAAAGGGAGGAAGCCCAAGGGTGTACATAAAAGATGCCAATGGCTGCGAAGGCAGTGTGGTTGCAAACGTATCACAGCCTGATAAAATGGTTGCTACAGCTACTATTGTAAATGAAAGTTGCCCCAATGCCAAGAATGGTTCCGTTACCATCAATCCAACAGGTGGCACATCGCCTTATAGCTACAGATTTGGTAGTTCAGGTGCATTTGGTTCATCTAATACTTTCAGCAATCTGAAAGCAGGCAGCTACAGGGTTTATGTGAATGATGCCAATGGCTGTAGTGGCTATTCTATAGCTACTGTAGTTGGGCAAACATCACCTACCTGCGTTATTTCAACCTTTGCCAGAGGTGTAGTGAACAGCACTGTTTCAGAAGGCATTACCCTGTCACCCAACCCAACCAACAACCAATTCAAACTAATGCTCCCAACAGCAGATAAGCCAGCAACGGTTAGGATAATGGATGTAAATGGTAAGACACTGTACACCACTAAAACCGCCAGCCAGCCCATCACCTTTGGTGAAAACTTTGCCCCGGGTATTTATATGGTAGAAGTAAGACAAGGCAATGAATTAAAACTGTTGAAAGCAGTTAAGGTTCGCTAAGTTTTTTTGATTAAATCACTCTTTAATAAGGAGTTAGAAACTACACTAAAATAGTGGCGGTTTCTAACTCCTTTTCTTGTTTATATGCTTATATTTGGAAATGTACTTTTATTACCAATCCTTTTATTAAGGTAATTATTTCATCCAAAATCAAATTGTTATGAGGAAAGAAAAGTTTACAAAACCCCAAACCAGATTTGTTACAGCTATGGATTCTGCAACTTGTTTTGCAATAAAAAATAAGCTGTTACCAAAGCAACTTCGATGGTTTATTTCAATGATATTGTTGCTATCAACTTCTGCTTTATTTGGGCAACTTTCCGGGACAAAAACTATAGGTAATGTAGGACTTGGAGATGACTACGGATCACTGACTGCAGCATTTAATGCCATACAGAGCAATACACTTAATGGAAACATTTCCCTGCAACTTACAGCCAACTATAATTCTGCAAATGAACCAGGGCTACCTATAGGTGCTCCATCAATTTTATCGATTGGAAGTTTCAATGTAAAAGTATATCCTACGGTTTCAGGATTGTCAATAAGTGGAAACAGTGCAACAGGGATTATTAACCTTAGTGGAACAAAAAATATAACTATTGATGGAAGGGTGAATGCAATGGGAACAATTAGTGATCTGGTAATCGAAAATAGTGATATCACAACAGGCTATACCATACAATTAATCAATGATGCCATATTTAATACTATTAGTTATTGCAGTATTAAGGGTGGGACTACTGTAGCAACCGGATTAACCAAAAGCGGTGTTATTTTATTTGGAACTGCTGCGACCACAGGCAATAGCAATAACACCATTAGCAATTGCGAGATCAGAGATGCAGTTACAGGATTTCCACAAATAGCAATTAATTCAATAGGTACTGATGCATTTCCAAATGCTAATAACACCATTTCCAACAACAATATTCAAAATTTCTGGCATCCTACTTTAGCATCTCGAGGCATAGACCTTGGAGTTGGTAATACAGGCTGGGAAATTACTGCCAATAGCTTTTTCCAAAACGCCACAAGGACTAGTACTGCTTCTGTTTCTCAAATACAGACTATTATAAACATCAACAGTACTTCGAGCAGTGGATTTAGTGGATATACAATTACAGATAACTATATTGGTGGTAATGGTGTTGGTGCAAATGGAACATGGAGAATTGAAGGGTTTGGACTCTATCGGTTTGTCGGAATGCAGATTAGTACTGCTACATCACCGTTATCTAGTATTCAAAATAATTTAATAAGAAATATAAACATCTCTACTAACATAAATGTAAATCCGGTTTTTGCTGGAATTATTGTTCAAAACGGAAGTTTTAATATTGGTACTGTTTCAGGTAATGTCATTGGACAGCCTACCGGAAACGGTTCTGTTACCCTAACCATAGGAGGCAATGCAGCTACTCCTACTACTGCTCTACAGGCATATGGCATTTGGATGACAGCAGGAGCTACCGCCTCCAGTATTAATGTAAGTAATAATCAAATTGGATCTTTCACACTTGATGCAACTACCGTTAACCATGCTTTAGGTTTTGAAGGTATAATTGCTTCAAACGGATCTGCAACTGCAATTAATATAACCAACAATACTGTAGGTAGTATTGTAACTGCCAACAGTATTAATAGCCCAACACTTTCAGTTACCGGTGCGCAATTATTGAGAGGTATTGATGTACAGAATACCATTACTGGTGGTAATATTAATGTTGCAGTTAATAGTAACATCGTAGCCAATATGAACCAAAATTCCACATTGTATTCTGTTTCAACAGGTGGAACCGGTGCTAATATCAGGGGTATTGTTTGTTCTCCGTCTGCTGCAGGCGGTACAGTAACTTGTAACAGCAACCAGGTGTATAACATATCAGGTGCCGGCGCAACCGCCCCATCTTTTTCATCGCAGGGTTCTGTAACTGGTATTGTAATGTTTGCTACTGGTACCACCAATACAGTTACAGTTGCAGATAATGTTGTTCACGATATTAGAGGAACAAATAACGGCGCTAAGTATTACGCTGTAGCAGGAATTGTAGGTTCAAATGCAACTTCTGCAAATTTTCTTAGAAACAAAATTTATAATTTAAGTAATGCCTCTACGATTAATTCCAGTACCACTCCGCCTATAGCTGCCGGATTTTGGTTTGGGGCTTCAGGAGGTGATTATACTTACGTTAATAACATGGTTACTTTGGGAACAGGTCAAACGACCAATACCATGTTTTGTGGTTTCATAAGTGCGGGAAATTCCGGTGCTACCAGAAATTTATACTATAATACTTTTAAAATTACAGGTTCAGCCGCATCAGGCGCATTGCCTTCATGGGGTATTTTGAGGACTGCGTCTTTGGCAACGGCTTTTGGTGCTGCTGCAAGTGCAGGAGGTAGTGCAATAATCATAAAAAACAATCTGATTGATAACAATAGAAATGGTGGTACTGGCAAGCATTATGCGTTAGGTAATATTTCTGCTTCACGTTCTACAGGTTGGGGTAGTACAAGTTCTAACTTCAACATTTTAAACTCTACCAGTCCAAGTGCGATAGCTGCATGGGGTGTCAATCCCGGAACTGATTATACATTAGCTACTTTTAGAACCTTAACGGGTGGAGATGCATCAAGCTTAACCGGCGTTGCTGTTACCTTCCTAAACCCTGCCCTTGGAGACCTTCACATAAATATGGGTGTGACAGGAAACCAAATAGAATCAACAGGTACCCCAATTGTTACGCCTACTTATCCTGTTGCTTATACAACAGACTATGATGGACAAGCCCGTCCCGGTCCGGTTGGGTCAGTGAATGGAGGAGGGACGCTACCAGATATTGGTGCTGATGAATTTGATGGGGTAATTTTAGATATTACCGCTCCAACTATTTCTTATTCTCCTTTGAATAATACCTCACTGACAGGTGGGCGAACTTTGACAAATTTTGCAACAATAACTGACCAGGGTAGAGTAGAAGTAACTTTGGGATTACGGCCTCGTATTTATTATAAACGATCAACAGATCCCAATACTTTTAATGACAATACTTCTGGTACTACAGGGTGGAAATATGCTGAAACAAATGGAATTTCTTCCCCTTTCTCTTTTAGTATTGACTATACAAAACTATCAGGTAGTACGGGTGTTGCAGTAGGTACTGTTATTCAATATTTTGTAATAGCACAAGACATAGCTTTACCAATCCCTAATGTTGCTATCAATAGTGGAGTTTTTGCAAGTAACCCAACATCTGTAAATTTAACATCAACTGCTTTCCCTGTAGCGGGAGCATTAAATTCTTATACTATAGTTACCTCCTTTTCGGGCATTATAAATGTTGGTATCGGAGAAAGTATAACTTCTCTTACAAATCCCAATGGCTTATTTGATCTTATAAATAATAGTTCATTGGCAGCTTCTGTTATTGTAAACATAACTTCTGACCTAACAGCAGAAACCGGTGTTATAGGATTAAACCAATTTGTGGAAGACGGAACCGGGGGCTATAAATTGACTATTCAACCAATAGGTAATGCAAGAATTATAAGTGGAACTCCTTCAACCCCATCACTAATAAAACTAAATGGTGCAGATAGGGTTACAATTAACGGATCGCTAAATGGTGCAGGTAATGATAGGAGTTTGAGTATTATCAATTACAGTCAGGATTACTTACTCGGAAATATTTATGATAACTGTGTGATCCATGTTTCTAGCCCAACATCTACAAATGGGGCAAACAACAACACAATAAAAAATTGCATAATTCGTGGTCTCTCTAGCGAGGGTACTGAATATGTCATTGCACAAGGTGGATCCGATGTCAATGGAGATCCCGGCTCGAGTGCACTTGCTCTGAATAACAATAACACTTACCACAATAACCTGATTTACGCAGCTAATTTTGGTGTTTTTCTGAACGGCTCTTCGGCTAATCCAGATCAAAATACAGTTATTAATGAAAATGTGATTGGAGCTGCCGACAGTTCCCTTAACATATATTATTCAGGTATATGGGGCCAAGGCGAAGTTGGTTTGCAGATTATTGACAACAACATATCGGGAATTGCAGGAGATTTATCTTTCAGTTTCGCTATTTCAGGAGTGTTCATCAATGGTAACTGTGCTAACTTAGTTCTTACTGGAAACAACATAACAAACATTAAAAACACAAGTGCTACAGGTGGTGCAGCGGGCATTAGGTTAGGGGCATTTGGTACATCTGCAAATATGCTCATAGCCAACAACTCAATTGCAGATATTTCGGCAGTTGGCGCCCCAGGCGCCCCTACAGAAACAAACAATGGTTATGGTATAATTGTAACATCTGGCAGAGGGTACAAAATTTATTACAATTCTATTAACCTGACAACAAACCAAACACGTGATACATCAGCAGCATTCTGCATAACAAGCGGGGTGTCAACAGCAGGTGCGATAGATCTTAGGAACAACTCATTTGCAAATGCACAAACAATTAACACTCCTTATGCAATTTATGTTTCGGGATCGAGCAGTATATTTTCAAACATTGACAGAAATATTTATTATTCTGCTACTGGCATTAAGTTAGGTTCTATCAATGGAAAAGAACATAATACTTTGATTGCCTGGCAAGTGGCTACAGGCCAGGATAGCCATTCATTAAATACTGATCCGCTTTATTCCACACCGGTTCTTCTTCGCCCATTAGCGGGGTCACCAGCTTACGCCGCAGGGGTACCATTAGTTGATGTTACAATTGATCAGGCTGGCTTTACAAGAGATGGGAATTCTCCATCAATCGGTGCTTTTGAGTCAGCATTTTGTGGTAAAACAACTGAAAATATTTTTGTAAATATTTGTGCAGGTACCAGCTATAATTTTCATGGTAACATTCTTACGATTAGCGGTTCCTACTATGACACACTAGTAGGTGGTAATTACTGTGGTTTTGATAGTATAACCAATTTACACCTAACAGTGTTACCAAACCTAACATCAACTACCAATATTACTATTTGCAGTAATGAATTACCATACAACTGGAATGGGATAACATTTACCACCGGTGGCAGAGATACAGTTATTCTGAACAGTGTTGATGGTTGTGACAGCACTGCTATATTGGTTCTTACTGTAAAAATGATTAGTGCGTCAACAAATAATATTGCAATATGCCCATCAGAATTGCCATATATCTGGAATGGCTTAATCTTTACATCTGCAGGTACACAAACAAAAACATTTATTGGAGGTAACCAGGCTGGTTGCGACAGTACCGCTACATTGATCCTCTCTGTTAATGCAACCAGTTTCTCTGACACAACAGTAGTCATTTGCAATAGTTTTTTCTGGAATGATAGTACTTATAAAATTTCAGGCGATCACATTTGGCATGGCATTAATTCTGTTGGTTGTGATAGTATGGCAACGCTTCATCTTACAATACTTTCAATATCATCCACATTTGCCAAAACAGATGCACAATGTTTTGGTTCTTCCACTGGCAGTATAACCATAACGCCTACAAGTGGAGTTGCACCATACACTTACCGTATAGGTACGGTAGGTGCTTATGGCACTAACAATACTTTCACCAATTTAAGGGCTGGTAGTTACCGTGTCTTCATCCTCGATGCAACCGGTTGTGCCGGCACATCAGCCCAGATTATTATTGGTCAGCAGCCTGCTGTTACAGCTACATTTATAAAAACTGATGTTGTAGGTTGCCATGGTACAGCCACAGGATCTATTGCTGTTACTCCAACGAGTGGTGTACCTCCCTACAGTTACAAATTGGGAACCTCGGGTAGTTATGGCGCTACTAACACATTCACCTTATTGGCAGCCGGTACTTACAATATATATATACTTGATGGCAATGGCTGCCCGGGTTCTATCAGCGTACAAATAACTCAACAACCTGCATTAACGGCATCTTTCTCTATAACTGATGTAACAGGATGCCGCGGAGGCACTAATGGGGAAATCGCAATTATTTCCACTACCGGTACACCACCATTTACTTATAGGTTTGGCACTACCGGTTCGTATTCCACAAATACTGTTTTCACAGGACTTAAAGCAGGCTTCTATACTTTTTTTATAAAAGATGCAAATGGATGTGTGGGCACTTCCAGCGCAACTGTTACTCAACCCACTGTCGTAGGCGGTAATGTGGTCACCACCAATATTAGTTGCTTCCGCGGATCTGATGGCTCTATAACAATAACAGGTACTGGAGGCACGCCACCATACCAATATAGGTATGGTACAAGTGCCCCGTATAGCTCAGTTAATACCTTTACCGGATTACGTGCAGGTGTTTACAATATCTATGTAAAAGATGCAAGCGGATGTATTTATCATACGAAACCTGCTCTTACGGAACCTGCTACACCCGTCAGTGCCACACTTACAAAAGTGGACGCAACTTGTTTGACTTCAACCGATGGTTCTATAACTATAAATGCTACAGGGGGAACACCACCGTATGAATATAAATTTGGCACAGGTGGGGTTTTCAGCAGAACAAACCCTATTACAGGAGTAAAAATGGGGTCATACTTTATTTACACAAGGGATGCAAATGGTTGTTTAATAAGCAATACTATAACTATTAATTCAACAAATCAAACTACTCCTGTTACGCTATCTTATGTTAAAACGGATTTAACCTGCAAGGATAAAAATGATGGTACAATTACGCTGACAGGAGCAGGCAGTGTTCCACCTTATACATATAGGTTAGGCACAGTTGGAAGTTTTACAAGTACAAATTTTTTCAATAACCTGAAACCGGGCAGCTACAGGGCTTATGTGCAGGATGCAAGCGGCTGTGGAGGTACATCAGTATCCATCTCCATACTTCAATCGCAGATTCCTTGTTTTCAGAAAGATATATTTGTTTCCAAAACAGGAACAAATAATAATTTGAAATTGGAAGTATTACTTTCACCCAACCCAACTGCCAGTCAATTTACAATGGTAGTACATGCACCAAAGCAAGATGCTGTCCAGGTAAGGATAATGGATGTAAATGGTAAAACTGTTTATAATGCTAAGACAATGCCTGAACATAGTTTACGTTTCGGTGAATCTTTTATATCAGGGGTTTACATGATAGAAGTAAGACAAGGCGATCAGGTAAAAACGTTAAAAGCAGTGAAAGTGCAATAACCAACAATGAACATTGAATAATGATGAGTTTCGAATGGCCATGACTTATTGACCATTGACTAAATGACTACTAAAAAAGAGCCGCCCTGACTAAATGTTGGATCGGCTCTTTTTTATTTCAAGCAAGTAAATGTTTTACAAGACCTCGAACTGACTCCTCAACAAATCATCAAATTCATCTCTTCTTCTGATTAAATATGTTTTGCCATCTTTCACCAAAACTTCTGCAGGTTTTAGTCGGGAATTGAAGTTGCTTGACATTTGAAACCCATAAGCACCGGCATTGTAAAAACCAACAAATCACCTTCTCTTACATCGTTTAGTTTGCGATCCCAGGCAAAGGTGTCCGTTTCACAAATGTTTCCTACAACGGTGTAAATCCGCTCTGCACCTTTTGGGTTGCTGATGTTTTCTATTTGGTGGTAGCTTTCATAAAACATAGGCCTTATAAGATGATTAAAGCCGCTGTTAACTCCTGCAAATACTGTTGCAGTTGTCTGTTTTACAACGTTTGCTTTTACAACAAAATAGCCTGCCTCGCTTACGAGGTATTTGCGGGGTTCAAACCAAACCTGTAGTTTTTTGCCCGTTTCATTTTCGAATGCTTTAAATGCTTCAGTTACTTTTTCGCCCAATTGTTTTACATCCGTTTCGGGGTCTCCGGGTTGGTAGGGCACTTTGAAACCACTCCCTAAATCAATAAATTTAAGGTGATCAAAATGTCTTACAAGGTCAAACATAACTTCAAGCCCTTCCAAAAAAACATACACATCTTTTATCTCACTACCGGTGTGCATGTGCAGCCCGTTTACATGCAGACGGGTTGTCTTTACAATTCGCTCAATGTGTCTTAACTGGTGTATTGAAATCCCAAATTTGCTATCAATATGTCCGGTTGAGATTTTATAATTTCCTCCTGCCATTATATGAGGATTCAACCGGATGCAAACAGGGTAGGAGTTGCCATATTTATTGCCAAACTGTTCAAGCAAGGAGATGTTGTCTATGTTTATGTTTACCTCAAGATTTTTTCCTTGTTCTATTTCTTCAAAATCAACACAGTTGGGAGTGAACAATATATTTATCGGAGAAAATCCGGCCTTTAACCCCAACATAACTTCATTGATGCTGACACAATCTAATGAAGCACCAAGTTGGTGCTTGAGCTTTAAAATATTAATATTGGTCAATGCGGTTGCTTGCAGACAAAATGGTGGACCTAAAATATGTTGAAAGCATATCTCATGTAACTGTAAGAAGTGTACTAAAAAAATCGAACTTTAGCTGTCATCCAATCGTTTGCACTCCAGTAATAACAAGCGGTATATTTTGCAAATAGCCGTAACCTTTGTAACTTTATTGTTGCATACCTGTGTCAGCTTACTTTTTTATCTTTTAGTTAAAAAGATTCATGCAACCCGACCCGACGGAATAGCTATTGTGTGGTTGCTTTTAATATTAACCCATCAAACCCAAAAGTATGGAAAACGCAATTTAACCACAACTCCTATTAGCCCAGGATTTACAATCCAAAACTAAATTTTTAAATATGAAACCATTACTACTGTTTACTTTTTTTGCGGCATTTTTTTTCAATAAAGTTGCTGCACAATCCTGTACGGGCATTGTAGCAAACGTCGTTAGCCCGGCACCCGGCACGGTAAGCACCAAAGACTCATTTACTGTACCTGCCAGTGGCCCATACAAGATTAGAATAACCGCCAAGGGGGCACAAGGTGGAAATGGAGGCAGTTTAAGTGCTGTGGGTCTTGGTGGTGCTACCGTGCAAGGCGACTTTATAGTAGCGACAGGGCAAGTGCTTTCGGTAGTGGCAGGTGCACCTGGCGGCAATGGTGCAAACCAATTCCAAGGTGGCAGCAGTGGCGGCGGCGGGGGTGGTGCCTCGGGTGTGTATGTTGGCGGCACTAACTTTCTAATTGCTGCTGGTGGTGGCGGCAGCGCAGGCGGACAGGGTGATAACGCTGGCGACCGGGGCGGCAACGGTCTTAGCTACAATGGTGTTCGTACCTGTGGTTTTGGCCCCGGTCGCGGCGGTGGTTTTGGCGGTGGCGGCTACGGCAGTGGTGCCACGGGTGGCCTCGATGCTACCGGAAGAGGCAATTCTGGTGGTGGTGGTGGTGGTGGCTACACTGGTGGTTGTGGGGGAAATAGTCTCAATAGCGGTGGTAGCGGCAGTTCATTCAATCAGGGCACTAACCAGTCTATCACTACAGGTAATAGCACAAATGGTGGACAAATCACCATTGAATGCCTTGGCGCAGCCATCTTTTCGGCTACTGTTTCCCCAACACAACCTGCCTGTGGCAGCGCACAAGGCAGCCTCGACATAGACCTTATCGGCGATGTGGATGGAAATACTTCAGGCGATGTTGAGTATGCCGTTGTATCCGGCAACACATTTACAGGTACACCCACATTTACTGATATTACTACCGATCCTTTTGTAGTCTACAGCGGATTTGGAACACAGGGTACACCCGGTGGGTCAACTTATACGGTACGGGTCAGGCTGAAATATAATCCGACTATTTTTACCGATTATAGTTATACACTCACCGCTGTAACCAGTCCTTCCACCCCGGCTACCACAACCAACAATGCACTCAACTTTAACGGCACCAACAATACGGTGGCTATTTCTAATTGTAATGCTTCGCAGCCTATTGTAAACGGTGGCAACGAAATCACGATAGAATACTGGTTTAAGGGAAGCAACATACAGAGCGCCGTACGGTTTCAGGATGGCAACGGCTATGTGGTTGCCGGATGGGCAACTGGCGTTCACATTCTTAGTAATGACGGTGGCACAGGAGGAGGACTTTCGGTGGGTGCCGCAGCCATGGATGGTAACTGGCACCATGTAGCCATGACCTGGAAACGAAACACCACCAATGGTTTTGTGTCTTACTTAGACGGTCAGAATGTGGCGCAGCGAAATTCGGCAGATGTACCCCTACCCACTATTAACACAACTTATTTAGGTTCATACAATGGAAGCAGCGAGTTTATGAATGGCAGCCTGGACGAAGTGAGAGTTTGGAACATAGCAAGAACACAAGCCCAGATACAGGCAGGAATGAACGATTGTAATTTTACGCAAGTACAATCCGGCTTATTGGCTTACTATAAATTTGACCATGGCACAGCCAATAGCAACAACAGCGTAAATACTTTGGGCAACTATGCCAACCCCGGTGTTTTTAACGGCAGTTTGCAAAACTTTGCCCTTAGCGGCAGCAGCAGCTGCAATTGGGTAAATGGCCGGGTAAACACCGCCACCCGTTTGTATGTGGATTCATCCGCCACATCGGGCAGCAACGACGGGTTGTCCTGGCAAAATGCCTTTACCAGCCTGCAATCGGCTTTGAATTATAATTGCACCAACACCATCAACGAAATATGGGTCGCCGCAGGCACCTACCAGCCCGCCGGCGGCAGCAGCTTTAGCATGAAAAACGGCATAGCCATTTACGGCGGCTTTGCCGGCGGCGAAACCGCCCTTAACCAACGCAACTGGACTACCCATGTAACCATTCTGCAAGGCAATGGCAATAGGGTTATTAATAACAGCGGTTTAAACGGTACCGCCGTTTTAGATGGCTGTACCATTACGGGAGGTAATATTAATGACAATGGTGGCGGCATGAATAACCTCTCCTCCAGCCCTACCATCACCAACTGTAGCTTTTCGGGGAATAACGCCAATAACGGTTTCGGTGGCGGCATATATAACGTCACCTCCAGCCCCACCATCACCAACTGTAGCTTTTCGGGGAATAACGGCAGCGGTGGCGGCGGCATGTATAACCTCTCCTCCAGCCCCACCATCTCCAACTGTAGCTTTTCGGGGAATAACGGCGGCGGCAGTGGCGGCGGCGGCATTTATAATATCTCCTCCAATCCCACTATTGCCCATTGTAGTTTTTCGGGGAATAACGCCAATAACGGTTTCGGCGGCGGCATGTATAACATCAACTCTAATCCCACTATTGCCAATTGTAGCTTTTCGGGGAATAAATCTGATCTTAATGGCGGCGGCATGTCTAACGAACATTCTTCCAGCCCCACCATTACCAATTGTATCTTTTCGGGGAATAACGGCAGCAGTGACGGTGGCGGCATGTATAACAACTCTTTTTCCAGCCCCACCATTACCAATTGTAGCTTTTCGGGGAATAAAGGCAGCGGCAACGGTGGCGGCATGTATAACATCAATTCTTCCAGCCCCACCATCACCAACTGTAGCTTTTCGGGGAATAACGCCATTACAGGCGGCGGCATTTATAACATCTCTTCTTCCAGCCCCACCATTACCAATTGTATCTTTTCGGGGAATGAATCTGTTCTTAATGGCGGCGGCATGTATAGCGCATCTTCCAGCCCCACCATCACCAACTGTAGCTTTTCGGGGAATAACGGCAGCGGCAACGGTGGCGGCATGTATAACATCAATTCTTCCAGCCCCACCATTGTCAATTGTAGCTTTTCGGGGAATAAAGCCGCTAATGGTGGCGGCATTTATAACGCCACTTTTTCCAGCCCCACCATCACCAACTGTAGTTTTTCGGGGAATAAATCTGATTTTAATGGCGGCGGAATGTATAATTTTGATTTATCCAACCCCAACCTCAAAAACTGCATTATGTGGGGCAATAGCAGCGAGGTTGTTAATAGTTCATCCGCACCATCTTATACCAACTGTCTGGTAAAAGGGCTCAACCTAACCACCACAGGCACCGGCAATCTGGATGGCACACTTAGCAGCAATGACCCGCTGTTTGTAAGCCAGCCTGATTTTAACAGCGCACCGGGCACTGCGGGCAATTTACGATTGCAGCCCTGTAGCCCCGTCATTAACAAAGGCGACAATAGCCTCGTACCTACTGGCATAACCACCGACCTGGATGGTAATGCCCGCATTTTTGGCGGCACAGTGGATATGGGGGCTTATGAATATCAGGGCAATGCTGTAATAACCACTTCCTCTACCAGCCTTTCTTTATTGTCCTCGCAATATCCTTACATCTGGAACGGGCAATCCATTACTCAACCGGGTAGCTATGTCGCCCATTTCACCAATGCCAACGGCTGCGACAGTGCAGCTACGCTAAATGTTTCCGCAGGAACCATAGCAGCCAGCACTTTAAACTTTGATGGTGCAGATGATTATGTGGGCTTGCCCACAATAGTGCCGACCACTGATTTTACTGTAGCGTTTTGGTTCAAAACCAGCCAGCCAAACGGCGGCCTCTTTGCCACCACCACTGCGGGTGACACAATCCCCGGTTTGCCCCACGACAGGGAAATTTATTTGCAAAATGGCAACCTGGGCGTGTATGTTTATAACCCCACATTAGGCACTACATTCCTTGCCACCACCGGCACCAACTATGCCGATGGCAACTGGCACCATGTGGCCCTCACCCTTAGCTCCGCCGATGGCGAAAAGATGTATGTGGACGGCACACTGAAATTAAGTGCTGCCCTCACCGCTTCGGCATTTACCTGGAGTACCCGCACCATCCTCGGCTACGACCTGCAGACCCGTCAATACCTCAACGGCAACATGGATGAAGTCATGATCTGGAGCAAGGCACTCACCCGTTGTGAGGTAAATTCTTATAGAAATTGTGAACTGGCAACCCTGCCTGCTGAACTGATTGCTTACTATCATTTTAACCAGGGCGTAGCCAATGGCGACAATCCATTTACTACTACGTTGACTGATGCTACTGCCAATGCTTATCATGGTGCCTTGACCAATTTTGCCCTTACGGGAAATGCCGGCAACTGGGTAGAAAACGGTGCTGTATTGAGTGGTGTTAATTGTTCAGGTAGTTTGGCCTCATCTACTTCTGAAACAGCCGTGTCCATCTGCAACAAATACACCTGGAACGGCACTGTTTACAAAGCTTCCGGGGATTATTTCTGGCACGGCGCCAACACTACAGGCTGCGATAGCACAGCCACCTTGCACCTGACTATTTTGTCAGTTACAAGTACCTACACCAAAACCGATGTAAGCTGCTATGGTAATAACAATGGCTCAATAACCATCAATCCTACTTACGGGGTTAGCCCGTTCACATACCGTATTGGCACAGTGGGGGCTTATGGCACCAACAATACATTTATCAACCTGAAACCCGGCAAATACCGTGTGTCTATACTGGATGTAAATGGTTGTGCAGGGGTGTCTGACCAGGTAACCATACTACAAACAACAGCTATTGGCCTTAACATCAGCAAGACCAATGTGACCTGCTACCTGAAAGCAGACGGCACCATAACAGCCAATGGCACAGGCGGTTCTATACCTTATCAATACCGGTTTGGTACAGCAGGAACATTTAGTACCACTAACCGTTGGACAGGCCTTGCCCCGGGTATATACAGTGTATTGGTTAAAGATGCCAACGGCTGCACTGCCAGTGGAACAGCTACAATTACACAAGCTACTGCACCAGTATCGGCCACTGCTACCAAGACCGATGAGAGTTGCCCTAATGCAAAAAATGGCAGCATCAGCGTAACCGCAGCAGGTGGTACACCGGGGTACAAATACAGGTTTGGAACAGTAGCCAGTTTTGGTACAGCCTATACCTTCAACAACCTGAAAGCCGGCAGCTATCGGGTGTTTGTAAATGATGTTGGTAACTGTACAGGCTATTCTATTGGTGTGGTAGTAGCGCAAACATTGCCTACATGTACCATTTCAACAAGAAACCTGTTGACAAAAACAGACATACCCCCTACACAACAAGGACTTGTTATTCAATTAACACCTAACCCGAGCAACAACTATTTTACCCTGCGGGTAAAAGCTTCAACTCAAGAGGCCTTACAAATAAAGGTTATTGATATTAACGGCAGAAGTTTGTTTGCTGCCAAAGGCTTGCCTGAACAGTCATTCAAATTTGGTGAGTCATTTGCACCGGGTGTATATATGATTGAGGTACGCCAAGGGGAAACAATGAAAACGTTGAAAGCAGTGAAAATCAAATAGCAATTACGAATTAGAAATGGTCTATAAGTTATTGACCATTGACTAAATGACTAATAAAAATAGCCGCCCCAAGAATAATTTGGGGCGGCTATTTTATTATATCAAACAAGAAAATAATTTACAAAACCTCCACCTGATTCCTCAACAAATCATCAAATTCATCTCTTTTTCTAATCAACAAAGTTTTGCCATCTTTTACCAGAACTTCTGCAGGCTTTAGCCTTGAGTTGAAGTTGCTTGCCATTTCAAAACCATAAGCACCGGCATTGTAAAAAACCAGCAGATCACCTTCTCTTACTTCGTTCAGTTTGCGGTCCCAGGCAAAGGTGTCTGTTTCGCAAATGTTGCCAACAACAGTATAAATTCGCTCTGCACCTTTTGGGTTGCTGATGTTTTCTATTTGGTGATAGCTTTCATAAAACATAGGCCTGATAAGGTGATTGAAGCCGCTGTTGACCCCTGCAAATACAGTTGCAGTGGTTTGTTTTACCACGTTTGCTTTTACCACAAAGTAACCGGCTTCGCTTACAAGGTATTTACCGGGCTCAAACCAAACCTGTAGTTTTTTACCTGTTTCATTTTCAAATGCTTTAAATGCTTCAGTTACTTTTTCGCCCAATTGTTTTACATCCGTTTCGGGGTCTCCGGGTTGGTAGGGTACTTTGAATCCACTGCCTAAATCAATAAACTCGAGTTGATCAAAATGGCGAACCAAATCAAACATTACCTCAAGACCTTCCAGAAAAACATTAACATCTTTTATCTCGCTACCGGTGTGCATGTGCAGCCCATTAACATGCAGTTTGGTGGTCTTTACAATTCGCTCAATATGTCTTAACTGATGAATTGAAATGCCAAACTTGCTGTCCATATGACCGGTAGAGATTTTATAATTACCACCTGCCATTATATGCGGATTCAAACGGATGCAAACAGGGTAGGAGTTGCCATATTTATTGCCAAACTGTTCAAGCAAGGAGATGTTGTCTATGTTTATGTTTACCCCAAGATTTTTGCCTTGCTCTATTTCCTCAAAGTCAACACAATTGGGAGTGAACAATATATTTTCTGGAGAAAATCCAGCTTTTAACCCCAACATCACTTCATTAATGCTAACACAATCAAGCGAAGCACCAAGTTGGTGCATCAACTTCAAAATATTGATATTGGTCAATGCTTTGCAGGCATAGAAAAACCGGGCATTGCAGCCTTTAAATGCATCAGTAAGTTTGTTGTACTGACCTGCAATTTTTTCAGCATGATAAATATAAAGTGGGGTGCCAAATTCTTCAGCAATTTGCAACAATTGCTTTTTAGTTAAACTGTGGTGAGACATGAATTCAGTATTTTATAAGGTACTGGAAAAGAAGAAAAGTTTATTCTTCTTCATTAGTCTCATGTGGCAAGTCATCGTTGGGTTTTGATTCGTTTGTATCGTTAGGTTCTTCTGTTAATGGCTCTGATATTGATGAACCTTCTTCTGCATTATTTTCTTCGGTTTGTTCAACAACTATTGTTTCATCACCATCACCTTCATGTGTTTCTATTTCAGAAGGTTCTTCTTCTATTGTTGCTTCAATTGGTTGAACTTTTAATTCGCCATTGTCTGCAACAACCAATATACTTTCATTATCAATATCTTCTTCCCCATGGGCATTTATTGCATCATTAATAAGTGTGCCTTGTATGGTTTGTTCTGCAAGTACTTCCTTTATTTTTGGCA
>JANPGE010000267.1:0-20171 GCA_031423805.1 Segetibacter sp.
TGTACGCTTCGCATTGACAAAACAAAAAGAACAATAAAAATATTTTATAACAAGAAAGGTTATTAACAAAAACTTGAAAGTTGAGTGAAATCTGTCAACTAAAATCATGGAGCTTCAAACCCTAAACCCTAAACCCTAAACCCTAAACCCTAAACCCTAAACATTAAACCCTAAACTCTAAACCCTAAACCAACTCTACCAAAACCTGCCCCTTTTCTACAGATTGACCTGCTTTTACCATAATGGTTTTGATTGTAGCATCCGTTGGTATTACAATACTGTTCTCCATTTTCATGGCTTCAAGTATCAATATCTTATCACCCTTTACCACTTGTTGCCCTTCGTCAACTGCAATATCTAAAACCAAACCCGGCATGGGGGCTTTTATTTCTTTGATTTGTTTATTACTGACCGCATTGAACCCCATCTTTTCCAATACCTGATCTAATTCATCTTTAATTTCTATTTCAAAGATTTCTCCATCCACTTCAACTGTTTGCCTTTTAGCAGTTTTGTCTGCATGTATCACTTTCACATTTACTGATGAGTGATTTAACAGCAGATTGTATTCGCCGGCATGTTTTGTAGACAGGTCGCTACTAATAATTTCATCTTCAGTAAAATCGAATTGAAAGTCATTGGCTTTTACGCTGTAAGAGTTTGAATTGCTTTTCATACTTTCTATTTTCAGAGTTTGACTTTTTTGGTTGAAGAATAATGATAATTATTTTACAATAAAATTTATTAGCCGAAATTAAAATCTTTTCTATTTTGCTACAGCAATCTTTACATTTTTATTCTTTATTTTTTGATCTTTAATCAATTGTAGAGTTGCGCCAACTTTTATTTTTTTTATGGCAACAAAGGAAAAGAAATCTTTTACTTCTATCAGTCCAATATCTTCTTTTTTTAACTGTCCTTTTTGTGATAAAAATCCAACAATATCTACCTTATTTACTTTGTCTTTTTTGCCTGCGGCAATAAATAATGTTGACCATTTTGGTTTCTCGGGTAGGGTAGTGGTTTCCGGCAACTCAATTTCTTCATCCACTTTAGTAATATAACCCGGTAGTTTTTCTTCTGGCCCAAGAATAAGTATTGCAGTACCGCTTGCATCCATCCTTGCAGTACGGCCATTGCGGTGCGTAAAGATATCTTCGCTTGCAGGCAGGTGATAGTGTATGATGTAGCGTATATGTGCTATGTCCAACCCACGTGATGCAAGGTCAGTTGTAACCAAAACATTTGATGTTCCATTTCTAAATTTGCATAAAGCTGCATCTCTTTCCTGTTGCTCCAATGCACCGTGATAGAATTCACTTACAATGTCTTTCTCTTTAAGCAATGCACAGGTTCTTTCAACTGCTTCACGGTGGTTGCAGAATATAATGGTTGATCTGTTGCCAAGCATACAAATTAATCTGAACAATGTATCCAATTTGTCTTTGCCATCACTGATCAAAGTTTTGATTGCAAGTCCGGTTTCGCCGTCATTATCTTTTAAGAAATTAAGCCTTACGGTATCTTCCATTTTTATGAAAGCAGGAACTTCGACAGCCTCTGTAGCGGATGTGAGTATTCGCTTGTTGATGGCAGGTAAAGAACCGATAATGAATGACATTTCATCCTGAAAACCAAGTTCAAGCGATTTGTCAAATTCATCCAATATCATTGTTTCAACTGTAGCAGTAGTAATATTTCCTCTTCTTATGTGATCTGCAAGTCTGCCGGGTGTGCCTATTAGTAAAGCAGGAGGTTGCTTCAGGTTATTCTCTTCGGTTTCTCTTAAATGTCCGCCGTAACAGCAAGTAACTTTCAAATTGGTGCCGAGGCTTTTAAAAACTGTTTCTATCTGCAATGCAAGTTCTCTTGAAGGTACTATAATTAAAGCCTGTGAAGTTTGCTGGGTATTATCCAGCATTTTGACCAAAGGCAACAAAAAAGCTAACGTTTTGCCGGAACCTGTAGCGGATAAAAGCAGGATGTTTGAATTGTTTTCAACCGCTGCAATTGCTGCTTCCTGCATCTCATTTAGCGACTTGATGTTTAGTTTCGATAAGATTTCTTCTATTGTAAAATTTGTATTGTTCATTATAGCAAAAGTAGGTTAGTTTATCGCTATTATTTTTTTTCAGGTTTTGTCATGATTTATAGTGTTATATAGAAATGTCTTTAATCACACTACCGTCAAATTATCTATCTTAAATTTATTTCCGAATAAGTAGAAATACATTTGACATTTATACCAAAAATAAATCAAATAATATGAGTAAAGTATGGTTCATAACAGGCTGCTCAACAGGCTTTGGCCGTCAGTTAGCACAGGAGGCTTTAAAATTAGGACACAAGGTGGCAGTAACAAGCCGCAATACGGATGACATTAAAGATATAGTTGCACAATATCCTGATAATTCAATTGCTATTAGGCTGGATGTTACCAAACCCGAAGAAATAAAAGCAGCAGTAGAGCAGGCAATGGAAAAATTTAGCCGCATTGATGTTTTGGTCAACAATGCTGGTATTGGTTATTTTGGTGCTATTGAAGAAAGTGAAGATGCAGAAATTCGCCGCATGTTTGATATTAACTTTTTTGGTCTTGCAAATGTAACCAATCAGGTACTTCCAATTATGCGTTCGCAACGTAGCGGTCATGTGGTGAATATTGCATCTATTGGAGGATATGTTTCTTTTCCTGCGGTAGGTTTTTATAATGCAACAAAATTTGCTGTAGCAGGCCTTTCTGAATCCCTTGCTAAGGAAACCGCTCATTTGGGCATTAAAGTAACGGTAGTAGCCCCAAGCGGATTTAGAACAGATTGGGCGGGCAGAAGTGCCAATAACAGTAAAATTGTTATAGAGGATTATCAACAAACTGCACACGCCAATCAGGAAACAATAAGGGGCTATAGTGGCAACCAACCCGGTGACCCTGTAAGGGCTGCACAGGCTATAATAAAAGCAGTAGAATCGTCTGAACCACCTTTGCGTTTATTTTTAGGGGCAGGGGCGTTTAAGGGTGCAACAAATAAAATTGCAGAATTGAAAAAAGACCTTGATACCTGGGAAGAAACAACACTTTGGGCAGATAATCCAAAACCGTAATAGTAAACAGATAAACTTTGTAAAATGGTTTGTACATTTAGTGCAAACCATTCTTTTTTTAGCTTATAATCTTTAGATTCTATAATACATTCTTATTAATTCTGTTCATTTTCCAAAAAAATATACCATGAATAAAATAATCATCAATAGTACTTTTACATTAATAATTTTCTCCGTTATTGCTTGTGGTAACCCCACCGATGCTCCTAAGAGTGAAGACAAGAAACCTGAATATACTGAGTTGATTAAAGCAAGTTGGTTAATTGGAACCTGGAAAAATGACTCAATGAATGTACATGCTACAGAAATATGGTCAATAAGGAATGATTCAAGTTACGAAGGCAAAAGCTATATTCTAGTTGGTACAGATACGGTTTCCACTGAATTGATTAGTTTAGAACAAAGGGGAAAAGAATTGTTTTATATTCCAATTGTTAAAGATCAAAATAATAATGAGCCCGTAAAATTTGTGCTGACATCATTAACTTCAAAACAATTGGTTTTTGAAAATCCTGCGCATGACTTTCCTCAAAAAATAAGCTACACTCAAATAGCGGCGGATTCATTACTTGCAGAAATTTCTGGTTTACAAAATGGGAAACCTGCATCAGAATGTTTTCCTATGAAAAGAACTAATTAGCGTATTCAAATTCGGAAAATTAAAAAATGGCCGATTTGTCAGTATAAAAAAACTATAGTTTTGATTTTTTAATATTTTACTATTTATGCCAACTCTCATATCTAATATCAAGTCTGTAGTTAATGTGGCTGATGGCCTTGAATGTTTGCGTGGTGTTCAATTGGCAAAACTACCCTGCATTAATAATGGTTACATTGTTATAGAAGGAAACCATATTGCCGAAGTGGGTAGCATGGATAACCTGATACATTCTCATTCTTCTTTTACAGAAAATTATAATGCTGAAGGTTGTATTGTTATGCCCTCATGGTGCGATAGCCATACACATTTAGTCTTTGCCGGTAGCCGTGAAAATGAATTTGTTGATAAAATAAATGGCCTTACTTACGCTGACATAGCCGCAAAGGGTGGGGGCATATTAAACTCTGCAAAGCTGCTCAATGAGAGAAGTGCGGAGGAGTTGTATAACCAATCTTATGCACGTTTGCAACAGGTAATAAAGATGGGTACAGGTGCTATTGAAATAAAAAGCGGGTATGGTTTAACAGTGGAAGGAGAATTGAAAATGCTAAGGGTAATTAAGCGGCTGAAAGAAAATTCTGATGTACTGATTAAATCAACATTTCTTGGTGCACATACTGTTCCTGAAAATTACAAGGGCAACAAAGAAGGATATATAAAATTGATAATTGAAGAAATGCTCCCTGCTATTGCGGCAGAGAACCTGGCAGACTATATAGACGTATTTTGCGAAGCAAATTTTTATACCCCCGAAGAAACAGAACGAATATGCAAAGCAGGTATAGAATATGGGTTGAAACCAAAAATTCATGCCAATCAATTGACGGTATCGGGTGGGGTAGAGGCAGGGGTAAATGTGGGTGCTATATCAGTTGACCACCTTGAATGTATGGATAAACAAGCTATAAACGTTTTAGCAAAATCCAATACAATAGGTACTTTGCTGCCTACAGCAGCGTTCTTTTTAAGAATGCCATTTCAGCCCGCAAGAGAGCTAATTAATGCAGGTTGTGCTATAGCAATTGCTTCAGATTATAATCCCGGTTCTTCCCCTTCGGGAAATATGAATCTGGTAGTAGCCATGAGCTGCATACAAATGAAAATGTTACCCGAAGAAGCAATTAATGCAGCCACCACAAATGGCGCCTGTGCTATGGAATTGCAACATGAAGTTGGTTCTATTCATCCGGGAAAAAGAGCCAATTTAATTATAACTCAACCCATACCTTCATTGGCTTATTATCCCTATTGTTTTGGTAATAATCTGATAAAGAAAGTGATGTTGGCAGGTGAATGGGTGTAATGAATATTTGGTTTGTGTGTTTACCTTGATTTAATAAATAACAAATGAACAAAAGAGATACAATAACCTTTTTGGTACTTACCTTTTTTTCTATTTTAGCCGGATATTTATTATCAGCAATTTCATGGGTAGGAAGGATAGGTATTGGCTTGTTTTACCATGAATACAAGTTTTTAAAAGTTTGGTGGAAAGGTGCCTTAATAGTTTTTGTTGTTTGGATGATTGTTTGGTTAGTTCAATCTTTACTTCGTAAAAAACTAACCGCATCGGGCAGGAATTTAATGCATGGTATTTTTCTGATGTTAGCCTTGGCCGGATTGTACTTTTCTTTTAGTGATTTCAGGCACACTATTTCGCACAGGTGGTTGGGCGAAAGGTTTCATTTAGGTGTGTATTTATTTTGGATTGTTTGGATCGGTATCACAATTTATACATGGCTGCCTATGGCAGGTAACATTAAGGCTAATATTCAAAATGAGCAAATCAATAATGTAATCTAAGATTAAATCAACGGATAGTTAATTATTTTCGGCTTGATTACAATGAAATTGATGTAGAGTCGTTAAAGATGTATTGATTTTAACCAAACTATAAAATTGAAAAAAAAAACTGGCTAAAGTTTTGCAAGTAAAGAATTATAATTACTTTTATCCTTTAGGATTTTATAAAAATGAAAAAATTCTACCTTATTATATTATTTTTTAGCCTTATAAGCCTTGCAAATGCGCAGGTTGCTAAGGTAGTAGAGACCAATCCTATGCTAATTGCTGCCCAGGCAAAAGCAATAAAGTTTTACCCAAATCCTGCAACTACTGTTTTGAATTTTGAAATTATTAAGTCTAATCAAAAGGACGCAACGATTCAGGTTTACAATTTTGTAGGTAAAAAGGTATACGAACTTAGCAATTTGAATCAAAAAACCTCAATTTCACTTGCAGATTTCTACAGAGGTGTGTATATTTTTCAGCTTCGCGACAAATCAGGCAGAATAGTTGAGTCGGGCAAGTTTCAGGTAGTGAAATAGTCTTTATAACAACTGCTTCTCTAAAATAAAATTTCAATTCCCAATATTTTTTTTTACAATACCTGTACTATTAAAAACTTTAGATAGTTCGTATTTTCAATTCCCCAAATAATAGGGTGGTCGCTTGATTGTGCTTTGAAAGTAACCTGACGCAGCCTCCTTTTGGCATCTTTAGCCGCCATATTGATTGTATCTAAAAAAGCATCCGGCCCCACAAGGTTAGTACAACTACTTGTAACAAGAAACCCACCCGGTTTTACCAGTTTCATGCCTCTAAGATTTATCTCTTTATAACCAGTTATTGCTTTGTTTATATTTTCACGGCTTTTTGTAAATGCAGGCGGGTCTAGCATTACAACATCATATTGGCGGCCATCTTTACTCCACTGTTTTAAAGTATCAAAAGCATTCATGGCTTTAAAAGTGCAAATGTCCCCCAATCCATTTAATTCGGCATTTTTGGTTGCCTGTTCCACAGCGCTTTCTGATATATCTAATCCTAAAACACTTTTAGCCCCATATTTTGCAGCATGTATTTCAAATGTACCTGTATAGGTAAATGCGCCTAATACTGAAGCATCTTTTACAATATGCTGTATGGCTCTGCGGTTGTCCTGCTGATCCAGAAAATAACCGGTTTTCTGTCCTTTCTCCACATCAACATAAAATTGTAACCCATTTTCTTCAATAAGAATATTGGTATCAAAAGGGGAGGAGAGAAAACCTTTTATCTGCTGCAAACCTTCCAATTCCCTTACCGGAACATCGTTGCGTTCATAAATCCCTTTTGGTTGAAAAAGTTTTTCCAAAGCAGTGACTATAGCAGTTTTCCAAACTTCTATACCGTAAGAAAGTGTTTGTATTACAAAATAATCGTTGAATTTATCAATGATTAAGGCGGGTAAAAAATCCGCTTCGCCAAATACCAATCGGCAGTTTTCTGTATAACCTATTTTTTGCCGGTATTGCCATGCTGCTTGTATTTTATTAAAGAAAAAATGTTCGTCAATCGTTTCATTTTTATTTCTTGTAAGCAACCGCACCATTATCTGCGATTGTGGGTTTACATAACCTTTACCAACAAATTTTGAATCATGTGTGTACACTTCTACTACATCACCTGCAGCCGGTTCTCCTTCTATGTTATTTATTTCATTTCCAAATATCCATGGATGTCCATTTGCTATTCTTGTGCTTATTCTTTTGTTCAATACCACTTTTGCCATAATACCGCAAAGGTTGATTTTTTCGTTGTATAAAAAAGTTGTTATAAATAAAATATCGGGAGATAAAATATTTTTTGTTAGCATATATGGCTTTTGGAATAATTTAAAAATGCCAATTTGACCTTAAAACCCCTTTGGCAAAGTGTTTGAAACTAGCAACATGCAATAAATAACTACAAGTATGGCAGATAAAGACATGGCGCAAACTGACAATCAATCATTAGAAGAAATGGATATTAATGCTGATGATAGTATCCCGGGAACTTCGCATATGAGTGATATGATGGAGGAGGAGAATGAAATGGAGAAACTACAGTCTGAAATAGATCAGCATAAAGACAAATATCTACGTCTTGTTGCAGAATTTGACAATTACAAGCGCCGCAATGCTAAAGAAAGGATGGAACTGATACAAACAGCAGGCAAAGAAATTATTACCTCAATGCTTGATGTGTTGGACGATACAGACCGTGCAGAAAAGCAAATGCAAACAACTGAAGATTTACAGCAAGTAAAGGACGGTGTTCAATTGGTTTTCAATAAGTTAAGAGCCGTATTAAAAAGCAAGGGACTTATTGCAATGGAAAGTATTAATACAGAATTTGATGTTGAAAGACACGAAGCCATTACCGAAATTCCCGCCCCAACTAAGG
Source organism: Segetibacter sp. (assembly GCA_031423805.1). Taxonomy (GTDB): domain Bacteria; phylum Bacteroidota; class Bacteroidia; order Chitinophagales; family Chitinophagaceae; genus Segetibacter. Next base: position 7,970 of record JANPGE010000267.1, read on the forward strand.
AGCTAAAAGGAAAAGTGGTAGATGAAATTACCAAAGGATATTATTTGGGTGACAAAATAATTCGTCATGCTAAAGTGGTAATAGGTAAATGATTTTAGTAAGGTGTGGGTTAAGATGAATAATGTCAATTATTTACCATAACGCTCACCCAAAATAATAGAATATGTCAGCAAAAAGAGATTTTTACGAAATATTAGGTGTCAGCAAATCATCTTCGGCAGATGAAATTAAAAAGGCATACCGCAAGGTAGCCATGCAGTTTCATCCGGACAGAAATCCCGGTGATAAGGCAGCGGAAGACAAATTTAAAGAAGCTGCTGAAGCCTATGAAGTTTTGAGCGATGCTGACAAAAAAGCCAAATACGATCGTTTTGGCCATCAGGCTTTTGGGCCGGGTACAGGAGGCGGTTTCAGAGGCGCAGATGATATTTTCTCACATTTTGGAGACATTTTCAGCGATGACCTTTTTGGGAGCTTTTTTGGCGGTGGGGGCAGAAGCAACGGCGGCGGCAGAAGACAAACCGGTCAGCGGGGCAGCAACCTTAGGGTTAAGCTTAAGTTGAACTACGAGGAAATAGCCAAAGGCGTTTCCAAAACAATAAAGGTAAAAAAATACATTAATTGCAATACCTGCCATGGTACAGGTGCAAAAGACAGTGGCAGTACCCAAACCTGCAGCACATGCCAGGGTACGGGTCAAGTAAGAAGGGTGCAGAATACTTTCCTTGGGCAAATGCAAACCGTAACAACATGTCCAACTTGTAATGGAGAAGGTAATATTGTTACAGCCAAATGCTCCCCATGCAAGGGTGAAGGCCGGGTATATGGCGAAGAACAGGTAACCCTTGATATACCGGCAGGCGTACAGGAAGGCATGCAGTTAAGTATGAGTGGCAAGGGCAATGCAGGCGAAAGGGGAGGAATGCCCGGCGACCTAATAATTCTTATAGAAGAAGAGCAACATGCAGTTTTGCACAGAGATGGATTGAATGTAGCTTTTGATTTGTTCATTACATTTCCTGATGCCGTATTTGGCACAAGTGTAGAAGTGCCAACAATAGATGGAAAGGCAAAAATTAAAATCCCGGCAGGAACACAAAGCGGTAAAATATTCCGGTTAAAAGGAAAAGGTTTCCCCGAAGTAAATGGATACTCAAAAGGAGACCAACTGATACATGTAAATGTTTGGACACCACAAAACATAAACAGTGAAGAGAAAGAAATGCTGGAAAAGCTTAACGACAGCAACAACTTTAAACCCCAACCCGATAAGAACGATAAATCGTTTTTTGAGAAGATAAAAGAAGCGTTCAATTAATTGTTGAACCACAATATTTGAAGCACCGGATTGAATAAGTCCGGTGCTTTTTTTATTTCTAATACTTACCGATTGTACTTGCGGAATTAAAAAATGAATAGTAAACTTGTACAAGGATTATCCCAAAATCCTGTAAATCTGTTTTTAAAATAAAACTCTGTAACTGTCAGGTTTTTTTAGGAAGAGTCAATCTAAAATCCTGGAGACCGTCTTCGTTAACCCCTAGACAGTCTTTGAAATTGCAAAGAGGATAACAGACCTTGCTTGGTAATAAGCAAAATAATTATAAACGTTTTGTTAGAAGGTTATCAAAAAATGTGTTATCAATTTCAGAAGTTCCAGGAATTGATTTTACCAATGTTTTAAAATCATCGAATGAAATATCATCTGGCTTTAAAAGAAAATTTACATTCTTCTCTTTTATTAAATTAAAAGGAATAGCAATAAAAGTATAAGCACAACTCATATTGTCATCGTCAGTATCAATACACATTCCAGTATAAAAAGGTTGTGGCTTTCTGCTATTTTTTATATAATCAAATATAAAAATTGCATTTTTCATTTCACTAATGTCTTCAGAAAACCATCTTAATTCTAATCGTAAATTTGGAGCAAAAAAATCAGCATTGCCCTGATAAGTAAATATTTTGTCTACGTCAGAATACTTTACATTCATAGTTACCTGCGATAGACGATCAATCTTTAGTACGATTTTCAATAAATCTAGTCCTTCCTTATATTTGTTTTTGATAAAAATAATATATTCATTAGCAAATCTTCTTGCTTTATCTTGTCTAGAATAAAAGTTGAAAACATTTGTTTGACTGGGATATGTCAACACAGATTGTTTAAAATCGCTTAAATATAATTTATCCTCAAAATCTAATTTATTCCTTTCATTAATTTTTGCTTCTTGTTCAATTTTTTTACCCTCTTGAGAATCATCATTGTTTAATGTGTTATTGATTTCAGTTGTTAAACTGCAAAATTTTTCATGACTAATAAAATCACTTTCGTATTCATCTTTATTAAAAAAAATTAAATTAGGAATATCAACTATTATCTCCCGTAAAGACATAGGATTGTGAGATATTGATGATACCGTAGTACTTAAACATCGCAATATAAATTTATCGGATTTCGTTGTATAAGGTGCAATTACAAATTTCCTTCTTTGAGTTGTATCATCCTTTAGAATCATGTATATTTTTTCGTTTTCTAAAGTTACTTCTCCATGAACATCAATAACATTTGGTTGAGAAAGCCTATAACGAGTGGCCCAACAAATCCTCTGCTCATCATAGAATTTAAAAATGTAATAAAAAACGGCTACTTCAGCATCCATCTTAAAACGATTAAAAGCATAAAACTTGTGGTCATCATCTTTTCGACTTAATAACAATTTTAATTTCTGGTAATTTTCGCGATTTGCCTTTTTTTCAAATAACTGATTTCTCTTTTTAATCTGACCAAAGACATTTGGCTTGAAAGGATGAATTGTAGTTTCTTTACTTTTCCTGGTCAGATAGACAACTATTTCATTTAAATCAGCCTGCGTTAATTCATCTATTTCAATATTCACTCCGTCAGTTTTAAATAACTTATTATTTTCTAAAATAACAGGACGTGGTTTTTTATCATATTCCAAATACAAGATGTCTTGCTTAACAGTATAATCATCCTTCTTTAAATCACGCAAGTTTTGAGTTTTAACTAAAATAACATTTGTTGCAACTACGGGACTTTGTTTTAAACAAGATAAAGCAGCTCCATTAAGAATTAAATTTTTGTATGTAATATTTATCTCTTTAATTAATTCAAAACTCAAAAATATTTTTGAGCCCTTTTTATCTTTTAGATCAAATATTAGTATATTATCATTAATTGTGGCTCGTCCATTAAAAAAAGTCCCCCAAATATTTTTGTAGGTCGCTTCAAAAAAATCTTTTTGTCTTGTTAACCATAAAGGAGCACATTTGACGTGTAAATTATCAGTTGGATCCATTACAAATAATCGATAAGATCCTTCAAGTAAATTAATGTATGATTGGTCTAACAAGATTGGTTCTCTTCCCACCAATTCCTTTATTTTTTCTACAGGAATATCAATAGAAAGCAGTAAGGCATATAATTGATTAGACTGAGCCGATTCTCCGTCTAAATACCTTTGTAAAGTTTTATAGCTAATAAAAGATGCATTTTCGTTTTCAGGATCAAGTGGTCGAAAATAAAATTTAAATTTTTCGAAGTTCTCTTTGTATAAACTTTTTATCTTTTCATTAATACCCAAAGCCTTTTGTTCTAACTGACCACTAGTTAAATTCTTTAATTTCCCTAAACCCCATTCTTTTTCAATGAGTGAAAGAATATGTTCAGGTATTGGTTTACGGGGCAATGGAAATTGGGAAACATAAGGGGCTTTACCTTCTTCTTCCGATTTTGTCTTCTTCATTTTTAAAAAATTTTCATTATACACGCAAAAGTAATATTTTTTATTTTATGGACATTTTTTTGGCTTAAAAAATATATAACTGTCCATATTGAACTAAATAATTATTTTATTTTTTTTGTCCGGAAACAATAAAATGCCAGAAAAATTAAATTAAGCTATTGTTGACCTCCCTAATTTAATTTTATTAGCTATGATTTTGTCCTAAGTTTATAATGGTTTTCATTATACTCTTAACATTTAATGCCAATAACAATGAAAAAAATTTACCTAACGTTATGTCTGACTACAATTTTTTGCCTTTTGGGACGTCAATGTTTTGCCCAGCACATCGATACAGTTAGTGGGCGTATTCCGCTTTGCCAAGGCAAATCTGTAACGTTAAGAGCTCCTGCAGGTGGAGGAGCAAGCTATCAATGGTTTAATAATGGCGCACCAATTCCAGGAACCAGAAATTGCACTGTGAACGGTATCGGCTTATACACGGTAACATATACAGTTTCGGGTTCAACAAAAACTTTAGGGCCTGTTGTCATTAACAACGTTTATCCAAATCCTTCAATAGATTCTATATATGCCGATTCCGATACTATTTGTTCAGGAATTGGCAATCAATTTCACAGTCATATTGTTGGTGGAACACCAGGATATTCTTATCTATGGACTTTTACTGGTGGAGCTACATCAACGAATCAAAATCCATTTCAGGCTTTCATTTCGTATGGTTGTAGTTTGATTGCTAAATTTGCTAATCTTCTGGTAACAGATGTAAATGGTTGCACTGCGACGGATTCTATTTCTATAAAAATTAAGGAAATGCCTGATTTTAATTTAAGTGATAGCAATTTAGCATCTCCATTCTCCAATTGCGACAACAATCCAGATTCAGCACATCCAAACTTTCGCTTAACACTTAATTTTTCTTCTCCAAATTTATCTTGCATTCAATTTCCAGTCGAAATTGATTTCGGTGATGGAGTCACATCATTCGTGACAAATTTTCCATTTACGCACACTTACACGCAAATTGGGGCTTTTACTTTGAATGCAATAGTTAAAGGAATTAATAACTGCCAATTAAGTAAATCTTATCTTGTAAGTAACGTTCACAGTCCTGCAGGCGGACTTTCAACACTTGGCGGTACTACAGGTATTTGTACTCCAGGGGTAGTTCAATTTGTTATTGAAGATAAATGGACTCTTAATAGTGTAGGAACAAAATTTTATTTGGATTTTAAAGATGGGACGATTGACTCTTTTGATTACCCAATTAACACACAATATGTTGCTCAAATTGTTAGTCATGATTACAAAATATCATCATGCCCTTTAAACTCTTATACAGCTGTTTTAACCGTAAAAAATTCTTGTCCACAGCCACTAATCGTAACCGCAAGTAACATCCAAATTAATCAAAGACCTAAGGCTTTTTTTAAAACTAATGATTCAATCTCTTGTGTTGGACATCAAATCTGTTTTGTAGATTCTTCTTTTCCGGGTACTTACGGTTACTCTTGCACACCAGGTGCATATACATGGGACTTTGGGGATGGCAGCCCTACTAGTTCAGCCACTAATCCTTGCCATGTCTATACGTCTGCGGGTAATTATACAGTTAGCTTAAGCATCTATAGTCCATGTAGCCCATCTGTTTATATAAAAAATATATGCATTTCAGATACTTTAACTGCTTCCTTTACAAAAGATGTACAACAGGGCTGTATGCCACTAAACGTGCACCTTACAGGTACCACATTACCATCTCTTTGCGGTAACAATACTTATAAATGGGTCTGGTCATATGCTCCTACTTCAGGTTGTATTCCTGACAGTGCGGGTATTTCCTATCTTCAGGGCACTTCAGATACCTCCTTAAACCCAGTAGTTGATCTTACTACACCGGGTATTTATTCAGTATCATTTATCGTTTATGGGCCTGGAGGTTGCCTTAAGCGAACCTTGCCACAGACAATAAAAGTGCAAGGGAGTTCTGTGCCTAAAATTTTAAATCTTCCACCCTATATATGTATTGGTGATACTATCTACCCTTTTGCAAAAGTCGTTTGTGATAGCACGCCACCAATTTTGTATAATTGGGGCTTTATTTCTGCAACATCCTCTTCTAGTACTTCTGCAAATCCTTGGGCTGTTTATAATACTGCCGGTATTTTTTCAGTCATACTACATGCTACTGGTTTTTGCCCAACCCCTGGTGTGGACAGTGCGCATATTGAGGTAAAACCAAATCCTACTCTAATAATCCCGGGAAATATTTCTACTTGCGCTGGTCAACCTATATCATTAACTTTTAGTACTAATGATTCATCAGCACAAATTCATTGGACAAATAATAATACGGCAATTGGATTAGCCAATAGTGGCTATGGCAATATCAATTTTATACCCATAAATAATGGCACGAAACCAGATACTTCTAAGATTGTTATTGAACTTCAAGGCAATCCCTGTAAAACCATAAAGGACTCATTATTGATTATCGTTTATCCAAGTTACAACGATACAGATAATGTACCAAAATGTTTTGCTCAATTACCCTACACATGGCCTTACAATGGACATCAATATTTTGCTGCAGGTTGTTACCCTGATTCAAGCTTAACTACACTTGGATGCCCAAAAATCAAAACGTTATGCTTAACACTTTCAGACACAGCCGTAATTGATTCTACTGTGCGGGTATGCAGAAACAATTTGCCCTTTAACTATGAAGGTGTTGATTACTTTAATGACACTTCTCTAGTAGCGATCCTAAAAGATAGTGTTGGCTGTCCCACCAAGAAAACCTTTTCACTCATTGTTAAACCTACAAGTACAAGCACTACAATTGTTTTGGTTTGCCCTGCTCAAATGCCGTACACCTGGAATGGCAATACTTACAACACAGGCGGAACTTATAATGTAACACTCGTCAATGCTGCCAAATGCGATTCTGTTGCTACACTTGTATTGGGTGTAAAAGCAGTCAGCGCAAGCACTACAACTGTTGCTGTTTGCCCTGCACAACTACCATACAAATGGAATGGTAGCACTTACAACACCAGTGGAACTTATAAAGTAACACTCGTCAATGCTGCCAACTGCGATTCTGTCGCTACACTTGTATTATACATAAAAGCAACTTCTTCAAGTATAACCAATGCAAATATATGCTTTCCGTTATTACCTTATATTTGGAATGGTCATAATTATACCGTTAGTGCATCCTATGTAGTTATACTAACAAACAGTGTAGGGTGTGATAGTTTTTGCATATTAAATTTAACCGTAAATCTTCCATCGAAGAGCACTACCAACGTGGCTGTTTGCCCTTCATCTATGCCCTACCACTGGAACGGCAACACCTATACTACAGCAGGCACTTATGTTGTAACACTTCTCAATAGCGTAGGCTGTGATTCTGTAGCAAAGTTAAACCTTGCTGTAAAAGGCAATTCCGTCAGCACAACCAACGTTTCCGTTTGTTCATCAGCGATACCTTACAAATGGAATGGCAACTCTTACAACACTCCAGGGACATACGTCGTAACGCTTGTCAATAGTGAAGGGTGTGATTCGATTGCAACTTTAATCCTGAAAATTAAAGCCACTTCGTCCAGCATAACCAACCTAGCAGTATGCCCTTCAGCTATGCCTTATAACTGGAATGGGAACATCTACAATACGCCAGGGACATATAGTATAACACTTGTTAATAGTGTAGGATGTGACTCTTTATGCATATTAAACCTGTCCATAAAAACAACTTCTTATAGTACTACTAATGTAAGAATTTGTCCAGCTGCACTTCCATACCAATGGAATGGTAATTCCTACAATGCAGCAGGAACATACACAGTGAGGCTTATGGGTACTTCTGGATGTGATTCAGTAGCTATACTTGAGCTTTTTGTAAAATTAAATACATCAAGCACTACAAATGCGTCGATTTGTTTTACACAACTACCTTTTCTATGGAACGGCAGCAATTATTATATGACCGGAACATACACCAAAAGACTTGTTAATAGTGCAGGCTGCGATTCAATCGCTGCGCTTAATCTTTTTATAGATTCGCTGCTTCCAAATACTCCTTCAATAATAACAAATTCACCTATCTGTTCTGGCGAAACATTAAGATTAAGTGCTTCATCAGCCAATACTGCTTCTTACTCATGGACTTTGCCAAATGGACAAACCATGTCTGGACAAACTATTACATTTAATAATACTGCTGTTAATCAGGCAGGTTTGTACAGTGTCATCGGTAAATCTATCGGGAATTGTAAAAGTACTTTTGCTATTACTAGGGTAAATATTATACCTAAACCTACTATAGATTTAGGTCCGGACATTGAGCTTCATGAAGGTGATAGTTTTATATTAAAACCATTAGTTTTTGAAACAGGTTTAAGCTATAAATGGTCGCCAAATTTATATTTTACTACAAGTTCTAGTGATACAATTAAAAACCCTAGAATATTTGGTTATGAAGATATTCAGTACTCATTGACAGTTACTCAAAATGGTCAATGTTCTTCTACTGATTTCGTTTTAGTCAAAATCTTGCCGACCGTTAGGCCAATATTTATTCCAAATGTGTTTTCACCAAACGATGATGGCGTAAATGATGTATGGGTCATCAGGGAACTTGCAACTTATCCTGAAGCCACAGTAGATGTATTTACCCGTTATGGAGAAAATGTATTTTCAAGTGTTGGTGGTTACAGACACCCGTGGAACGGAACATACAAGGGTAACACTATGCCGGTTGGAACCTATTATTATATAATTTCAACCAAACCAAAAAGTAAACCATACAAAGGTTGGGTACAAATTGTAAAATAAATATTTTTATTAAAAGGCATCATATTATTTGATAACAAGGAGTCTGTCGAAGGGGTTTAATAAAAAACTAATCCTTCTTTTAAAAAAATACTATGTTAAAATCAGAAGAGAGTAGTTTACAGAAGTTTGCAGTTTTACTTGGTTCAACATTTACTGCATGTTTTTACATAATACTTCGTGTAAACAGAGTTGAGATAAATATTATTGACAAGTTTTGGTGTTCATTGCCTTTAATAACTTCAATGTTTGTAACAAACAGGTGCATCATTGGTAGAATCATTAAATTAATCACTAAAAAAAATAACTATGGTTGAAATTGCTATTGCAGTATGCTTGGGCATTTGTTTATTTCGTTGTTGTTGTAATGCAGATTGTTGGATTTGTATGTGGTTGTTGTGTAATAAAGAGGATGACTGAACATTTTTTACTATCAAACCTCATAATGTTTGCAATAGAAGCATTGTTTGGTTTTTTGGGATAAGTTTTAAAATTTTAATAATTTTAATAGAATAAAATTTTTCAAATGACTAGCTTTAACATTAATATCCCTCGATTCTATTGTCTTTTGTCTTAACGGGGTCTTCATAGCGAAGCCTTGTGTGCTGGCATGAGACCCCGCTTCGGGTAACAGCTTTTCGCAAATGATGTACAACAAACCAAAGATTCTTGTTTCTTTGACGTTGTTTCTGTTCTTCACCAAAAACTCTTCTAACAGCTATGTTTGGCACTTACAACCTAATTTATCCAAAATCTTTAAATTCCTTTCGCCCTAGAAAATGCTTTTGTTACTGGATTCATAAAGCCAGGCAATAAATGTTTGTTTGGTTGTGAAAACATTACTGATGCAATATATTCAAAATCATCTATTCGTTTAGTATCATATCCATGAACCTTTATTGATAAATCCTTGTCAACCATTGAAAACAATAAAATTTCATTGTGTGCATATTTAACTCTTTCAGTACTGTCCTTATCACTTATTTCATCTCTATCATATAAGTACATCTCATTCACGAAAAGAACAGTAATTATTTCATCACGTTCTATCCGTTTAGAGATTTCATTGAACTTCCTGTACACTGTTGTTTTTATTGAAAATCCAAAGGTTATTAATTCAAAAGTACTGTCTCTGTATTCTATCAGACAAGTTGGTAGTAATGTCTTTTGCATTTGATACATCACTAAATGCATCAACTCAAACTTGTCAAACAAGTTGCCATCAGGATAAGTTTTATTTAAGTTTTCAATTGGAACTCTTGTGGGTCCTGACCCTCCCCACATTGCAACCCTCGACGCTTTTTCGAAACTATTTTGTTTGCAATAAAATACGTAATCATCAACCATAAGCATGTCTTTTGGTACCCGATAGAAATTCATGCTTTTTATTTTTTTTTCAAGTTGATCTGACAATAAACATTGCTCATTAATGGCTTTCTTCATTGCGGCCATAAATTCTTTCATTTGGTTGATACCGCTAATGAAATTATCATATAAGTCTTCAGCATACCCGTGTTCATTAAAGAAAAACTCGGCTGAAAACATAACCTCCAATGGACTGATTTGGAAGAATGTTTTTCTAAGGGAATTGATAATGGTGGAGTATTCTACATCATTGTCAATTGTAAAAGTCAATTCAGGAAGTTCTAAAGCTTGTTGATCAGAATATATACTAATCACAATTCGTTTTTCCAAATCAAACGGTTGTTGTTTAAGTACTTTATTTCGCTTATCAACAAACCATTTACCTACTTCATTGACAAGGTACTGATCGCGTAGAATTTCATAAGCAGAAATAAATTGAGTATGCGCTAAAGACTTTTGAAGCACAAATGTGATATTTCTATACTCGGAAAAAAAGGAATCCAAATGGGCGATATTATCGAAAAAGTTGGTGCCTTTTTCGAATTTTTCCAAACTATTAAGTGCACTATAAAATTTATGAAATGCAGGATAAAGTATTCCTCTTTTATTACTCATCAATTTAACAATTACTATTTGTGAACATTAGCCTCATCAAAAAGTTTAAAGGATGTGGTGTTATCAGCATTTTAAAAATAAATTATAATGCAAAATTAATACGTTCTTAATAGAAAGCATATTTGTGTTTCTATCATACCCAGCTAGTGTAAGTGTTCGGTGTGTTTGTTTAAGTTTGAGCCCAGCGCAACTTAAATACAACATGAAAAGCAGGTCTCCCGACTGAAAGTGCGGGACACGGTTCGACCGGTAAACTACGGAGTGTATGCTCTCTTCAATCAAGTATACAACAAACCACAAATTGACAAACCAATGTTGAGTTTACACCGTGTCCCGCCGAGGCAGGAGTAGTACAAAAGCCAAATTTGCCTACTCAACAGTTCTTCACCTTCAAACCCAGCATAACATAAAAGCTGTTGGTGAAAGTCTATCCCGTTGTACGGAAAACACCAACAGCGGCTGCAAAAAAAACTCTCGTTGTGCTTTACCTTTTTTGACTGCTTCCAGTTCGGCAAAACTTCTTAAATTTGACCTTATGCAAGTACAAGTAAACATAGAGTTTGACCAGTTGCTTAAAATCGTGAAGAGGTTGCCTTCAGGACAATTGAAGCAACTAAGAGCAGAGATTGAAAAGGAACCCGAAAGCGATAAATCTTCTGACTTAGAAACTTTACTTTTAAATGGTCCTATTGCAACGAAAAAGCAATTGGAAACTATCGCCAATAACAGAAAAGCTATCAACCAATGGCGGACAAAATAATATTGGTTGATACTTCCATTCTTATTGACTATTACCGCAAAACTGACAAGGAAAAATCAGCATGGATAGCTTTAGTACGACAAAAGTATTCCTTTGCTATTTCTACAATCACTAAATACGAAATCTATTCAGGCGCCACTCCAAATCAACTCTCCTTTTGGGACAGTGTACTTCAAGCGATTACTATTATCCCTTTTGATGAAATAACAGTTGACACAGCAGTTATAATAAACAGTGCATTAAAAAAGAAACGAAAACAACTTGACCTGGCCGATTTATTCATCGCAGCAACTGCAGTGGCTCACGGGTTGTCTTTTGCGACACTTAATAAAAAGCACTTTGAAAGAATTGACACGCTACTTATTGTAGAATAAGGCAAATGCACAACGAGGATGTTGGCCTTTATTGGGGCAAGACGTTGTTGAACTAAACCTTCGGTAGCCTTGCGAGTACAAAAAGGCGTACATTTACAATTCCAAATCCAAAAGCGTTTTTGCCCAAATCTACTGAAAATCAATCAGTTATCGAGAATCCCATAATATAGATAAAGGCTACCGAAGATTCCGTTCAACATGGGTTTCATCCCTTGCCCGTTGGGCAGGACGAAACCTTAGTTATTAGCTGCGGCTGTAGTTAGCTATCAGTTGCTGATTCGTGTATTGAATATTTGACTTTGAAGGTATTCTTCACCTTCAAACCTATCATAACATAAAAGCTGTTGGTGAAAGTCTATCCCGTTGTACGCATTAGCGTCAACTTAACTTTTACATTTTCTAATAGTTTGGAACATATTTTCTCTTTTCTTTCGTTTTTCATAGAGGCATTTTTGAAGGACTATTTCGTGCAATTGCGC
>JANPGE010000268.1:0-35169 GCA_031423805.1 Segetibacter sp.
ATCTTTTACAGGAAAACTATGGTAGTTTCTTTGCACTATAAATGCTTCCTTGTTTTAGTAGTCGTCATCATCATCGTCGTACTTGCTGCCACGACCACCGCCGCCGCCAAACATGTCTTTAAATTCATCATCCATCTTAAAATCGTCATCATCATCTTTAGGCGCTTTTTTGCCAACAGCAGCTTTTTTTGCACTTGATTTTGGTAAATCAAACTCTGCAAAATCAGGATCCCAATCATCTTCCTCTTCTCCTTTTTCCCAGGTATCTTCTACTTCAACATCGCTGTCGTCCTCATCGCCATCGGTTGATTTGCTTTTTATGCCGCCTTTTCTTGCTTTAGGCGCATCATCTTCTACATCATCCATTTCATCATCGTCATCTTCCATTTGCTTATTAGGCTTTGCAGATGCTTTTTTAGTCGCAGGTGCGGTGGCTGCGGTCTTTTTTGTTGTTTCTTTTTCTTTGCTGGACTTTGCCATAGAATTAAATTTTATAAAATTTGAAAATTTGAAAATAAGCCAATCTTTCGGAGTGCTAATTTTTACAATATTTGAATCTTTGGAACCACCATTATTAACAAATTAGCTCATTATCAAATTATCACATTACCCCATTATCACATTAAATGCTTACTATCTGCTCCCTTCCCGGTCCGTTGGATATGTAACTAACCGGTGCGCCTATAAAATTATTGATAAACTTTACATATTCCATCATGGTCTGTGGCAGTTGTGCTACATTTTTCATGGCGGTTGTATCCATATTCCAGCCCTTGAACGACTGATAGAGTGGTTCTATTGTGGCTTTGGATATACTAAACGGAATTTCTTTTTTCTCTTCACCATTTACCATGTACGAAGTACACATTTTTAAGTCGGTAAAAGAGTCAAGTACATCAGCCTTTGTCATTACTATTTTGGTAACGCCGTTAATCATACAGGCATATTGCAACGCTACCAAATCTATCCAACCACAGCGGCGTGGACGACCGGTGGTAGCGCCAAATTCTGATCCTATTTTGCGTAGCTCTTCCCCTGTCTCGTCAAACAATTCGGTGGGGAAAGGGCCACTGCCCACACGGGTACAATATGCTTTGGAAACGCCCAATACTTCTTTTATTTTTTGCGGAGCAACACCCAAACCTGTGCAAACACCGGCTGATATGGTATTGGAAGAAGTCACAAAAGGGAAAGTGCCAAAATCAACATCTAACATGCTGCCCTGTGCGCCTTCGGCCAATACTTTTTTGCCTTCGCTTATTTTGTTATTGATGAAATATTCGCCGTTGACTACTTTGAGTGTACGGAGAAATTCTATGCCTTCGAAAAATTCATCTTCCCAATCGCTGATGTCTTCGTTGAAATGAAAATTATCAAGCAAACGTTGGTGTTTGAGGCGCAGTTTAATATAGTTGGTTACAAAACTTTTGTCCAGGATATCACCTACCCGCAATGCGTTGCGACCTGTTTTATCCATATATGCAGGGCCTATACCTTTTAGGGTGCTTCCTATTTTGTCGTTGCCTTTTTGTATTTCAGAAGCCTTGTCTAATGCACGGTGTGTAGGCAATATAATATTGGTACGTTCGCTGATGTAGAGGTTTTTGGTAGGGTCTATGCCAAAGGCGGACACCTTGGCGCATTCCTTTTTTAGTGTAACGGGGTCAAGCACTACTCCACCGCCAATCAGGTTAGTGGTATCCTGATGAAAAATGCCCGAAGGAATTTGGTGCAGTACCACCTTTTGATCGCCTACATACAGCGTATGACCCGCATTTGGCCCACCCTGAAAACGGGCAACAAGGTCATAATTAGGAGCAAAATAGTCCACTATCTTACCCTTACCTTCATCGCCCCACTGCAGGCCAAGTATTACGTCCACCATTTTGTTATTGTATTTGGCGCAAAAATAGGTGTATTGGGTTAATTGAGTTAATTGGTTTATTAGTTTATTGGAGGAATATTTTGGGAGAATGGAGATTAATCTGTTTGGGGTTAGATAGCTACTTTTACAATATGGCCGATGTACATGATAAGGAGACGAGAAGCTATAATATGAGCAGGATTAAGGGGAAGGATTGTTTATTTGAAATGTCTAATAAATAATATGTAAATTATTATCCAAATCATTTAACTCCTTTGTTAGTAGTCGCTTTGCTTCATTTATACTGTCCTTTTTTAATGGAATACCTATTACTAAAACCGTGTTTATTACTTCGTTAATTACGTTCTTATATTTTATTGTTTTCAATTCTAATTGGTCTGATGGATAACAAAGAAACCCATATTTAAAGTCTGTCTTGCTAAAAGATGTATAAGCCATAATTTGGTGTAAATCATGTCTATGGTCGTCTTTCAGAGTTTCGCTCTTGTCGAACTTGTTATAAAGGTTTGATTTGTATTTGGCATCTATAAATACTAAGAGGTTTTCCTTTTGATATATAGCGTCTGGTTCAATGTGTTTTAGTTCCCACGAATAATGCTCAGACGTTCGTGAGTGGAATTTGAAATTTGCAAATAATTTCCCTCCGGTCTCTTTAGCAACGGCTTTGAAAATGTGTTGAACGAATTTTTCAAAAACATCTGAAAAGTCTACTCTCCAAGCTGTGCTGTCAACCAAATAAAAGTTAAGAATTTTATTAGCTTGTTCTTTACACGTTTTTACTGTTGGGCTGTCAGATGATTTGGTAACAATATTATTTGTGGCTTTGGGTTTATGATGATATAACTTTTCTTCAATGAAACTAAGCTTTACCCGAATAGTGTTTTTTATTCTTTGTGGTGTATTGGAAGAAAGTAACTCGTTCTTACAAATGTCAAATACATATCGTACTTCCGCATATTCGCTATGAAACTCACTTAAAATGTTTTTTCGGGTTGGAAACTTTAAACGATTTTCAATTTTGTATTCGTTGTTGATGTATTTGTTCCAATTGATTTGGCCAGTAGGTTGGCTGGATATTTTTTCGATATTGTCAAACTTACGCCAAGGTCTTGTAAGCAATGCTTCAAGAGAAGCAATGAATTTCACTGCTTCTAAATATAAGGGTGGTCGGAAGTTTTTACCAGAAGCAAGAGGTAAGCTGTCAATAACTTCCGGGCTTATTTCTGTTCCAAGTAAATTCAGAATTTCAATGTAATCTTCAAAACGGTCACAACCAGTAAACCTTGGCATTACAACAAAATCACCTATTTGCTTTCCTGTGTCAGATGCTCTTAGAGGAATAGTACCAATGAAGCTGGAAGAACGAAATGTCAATGAGGTATTTTGGTCAGAGCCAATAATAAATGGCTGAACGCCTATGAACTTGAATTGCGAAGAGTTATAGTCTATAAACTTTTGAAGGTACTGGCCTATAATTCTTTTGTCAGCCGATTTAAACCATTTTTTTTGCAAAGCAATTCCACTTAACTGTCTTGATTGTTCAGTTAAGCAAGGCACTTCACAAAAAACATCTAATGGCTTGCTCATTCAAAAAGTGATTTGTTTATTCGAATAGCGAAATAATTATTGAATTCTTCTTTGGCATTTCTAATCAACCCTTCTTGTAAATATTCTTTTATCAATGGGAATATTTCGTACTTAATACGGTTTGTCATTTCATCTTCACTGTCTGCAATAAAGTAGCCTTGGCCGGGTTGCAATGACAATTCATTACTTGAGGCGTACCAGTCGAATATTTCTTGAATTCTTGCAAAATCATCCTTGAAGAATTGTTTTGAAATAATTGCCTTAGGTTTTAATGTGTACCAGGCAAATCGTCTACGTAACGCAAAGTCAACAACTGCCAAACTTCTGTCCGCTGTGTTCATAGTAGCAATTACAGAAAAATTATCTGGCAGTTTGTTAATCTTGAAACCTGGGGAAATTTCAATTTCAACATTCGATTTGTCCATTTTGTGTTCAAACAAATAGAAAATGGGGCCTAAAACATTCGAAAGATTTGCTCTGTTTATTTCGTCAATTATCAAAAGGACTTTTTCATTCTCGTGTTCTTTCGCATACTTCAAAGCCTCGGTAAAACTTCCCAAATTTTCTTTGTAGCTAAGTTCCTTATTGTTTAAATCTGGGCGAATACCAAAAATAAAATCTGAAAAACTTGTTTCTGCGTGGAACTGGGTAAAAAATGTTTTTGCTTTAATTTTTTCTGCAACTTCTTTTGCTGTTCTTGTTTTCCCAGTACCCGGAGGTCCTTGAAGTACAATATATTTTCTTTCGTTCAAAAGATTTTTTACTTCTTCTGCTTCATCAATTGTCTCTGCCTTAAGGAAAGGTTCCAAAGCTTCTGAAATAGCTTTTCTGTGGTCTTTGTTTGAAGGCCATTCTCTAAGTTTTGCGTAACCAGCTACAAATGCAGCAATTGTTTTCTTGCCTTCTTCGCTTTCCGGGTCATCAACAATTTGGCAAGCCGGTAAAACTTTTGTGTAAGTCTTTATTGTGTTTTTTATGTGTTGTAAATCTAGGCTGCCAATGATGGACTTTGGCAAACTTGTTTCTATGTCAGAAAAGTCCGATTTGCAAAATCCGTTTTCATTAATAAGTTTAGAAAATAGTCGTCTTAGTCCAGGATAGGTCGCAAGTTCATAATCATTTTTAAAACCACTAGAACCAATACCCAAACAAACTAACCAAGGTTGGTCTTGGTCGTTTGGAAATATAGTTAATGAAAAGTCGTGGAATGGTCCCGAAGCTTCTTCTTCTGGATGAATAAAACCAAAATATGCTCCGTTGTCTTTTAAAGCCTCTTGTCCAGTGTTGTTTCGTTCAACATAAGGTTTATTAAATTCGTTGTCAGTCTTGGCACCGAACTGTTCCGCTTTCTCTTTGATGAATTGTCTAATATTCTCTATGTGCATAAGTTTATTTTGTAAATTCTTGACTATTAAAAAATTCTGAAATTGATACCTCCAAGGACTTAATCAAACGTTCTAATATTTCTACAGAAACATTTCTTCTCCCATTTTCAACATCTGTCACATAGGTCCTATCAACTTCTGCTTTATAAGCGAGTGATTCTTGCGAAAGTTTAAGTTCTTTTCTAAGTTCTTTTATTCTTTGACCAACTTTTAGTTTAATGTCCATGCTGGAAAGGTCAAAGAATGTGACTTAAAGTACAACGGACTTTAAGGGTCTTTTTTATAGAAATATCATTACAAATAAAAAGCCCAATAAAATTCCCCCGCACAAGTGTGCGACGCCATTAAAGTTGAGTAGAGAACTTTAGTCGGGACAATAAAAAAAGAAAAATATTAATGTGGATAAATTTGTAATAGGGTGCTTATTTTCACTCCGTCATTTTAAACACCCACATGCGCCCCGACAACCTACTTGGCAATATTATTTGGATCATCTTTGGCGACTTCTTTGCGGCCTGTGGTTACTTTTTGGGTGGGTTGGTGTTGTGTATTACTGTGGTGGGTATTCCGTTTGGGTTGCAGTGTTTTACAAATACTTCACCTTAAAATGAGGGGTTCTTAGTAATGCATCAAACTCATGGTCACCGGTAATGAGTGTTGCTTTTTTCTGTATGGTAATAGCTGCTGCAAAAGCATCGGCGTAGCTTATTTTGTTAGTTGCTTTTAGCAGTGCAGCTTTGTGGGTAAGGGTTAGGTCTGCATCAATAATTGTTATGGGAAACTCCTGCAAGGCGTTCCATACTATTGTTGCTTTAGCTACACCGTCTTTTCTGCAAGCCATATAATACACTTCACCAACATTTATGCAGGTCATATACAAGGTATGTTTGGCTGCGGCAGCTTCATTCAGGAGTTTTTCTATAATATCTCTACCCTGTTCATTTCTAAAAAAAGCCAGCATAGCATAACTGTCTAAAACATAATGAGCCATATTACTTTGCTTTTTTTCTTGTTTTAGTACCTGCTTTTTTTGTTTCGAAATTTTGCTCTTCTGCCTTCATTTCCTTCATATCTGATAACAGATCACCGCTTTTTAAAATACCGGCAAACGATGCAAAGTATTGTTCATTCATGGGGGTTATTAAAACCCCTTTGTCGGTTTCGTTAAAAGCTACCTTAACACCGCTTTCCATACCATACTTGGTACGCAACCGCTTAGGTATCAGCAGTTGACCTTTAGATGTCAATACAGAAGTTTCCATATTTTTTATTTTTTTGCATTATTCAATCTAAAAGTAACACTATTTAATTAAGTGTTACTTTGTTACTGATATGTTTTTCTATTTCACTTAGAGGATGTACTTTCCACCCATCAATCAAACACCCCCATGCGACCCGACAACCTACTTGGCAATATTATCTGGATCATCTTTGGTGGCTTCTTTGCAGCCTGCGGTTACTTTTTGGGTGGGTTGGTGTTGTGTATTACTGTGATTGGTATTCCGTTTGGGTTGCAATGTTTTAAGCTAGGCTTTTTTGTATTGGCACCGTTTGGGCGGCAGGTGGTTAGCAATACTTCTGATGTGGGTTGTGTATCGCTGCTGTTCAATATTATATGGATTGTATGCGGCGGCTTTGCAACTGCTTTGAGTCATTTTATCTTTGGCTGCATTCTTTGCCTTACAGTTATAGGCATTCCCTTTGGGTTGCAACATTTTAAACTGATAGAGGTGTCGCTGATGCCGTTTGGTAAAAGGATAATCCCCACCCACTAAAAGGGCTTAATAAAATTGTATTTTTCTTTTAAATCAGAAAATTTACCACCTTTTTGTAAGTGACTACTTATGACTTTTTTATCATCAAGCATCTTTTTAAAGATAGCAGCTCCTTTGGAGTTTTGTGATTTTTGTATGGTGGTCTGCTTTTTCATAAAATTGTCTGTAAAATTAAAAAGAAATTTAGATATGCCGTACAGATAGCCCCAAAATATTAAGCACTTTTGTTTAAGGCTTCACATTGTTTCATTTGCTGCAGCAGGTTGTACTCTGTTGATTTATCTATGATAGTGCCTTTCATGGTTTGTGGTTGGCCCTCATTGTATGTAACACGACCGGCGGCAAAAATCCTTTTTTCAATTTCATGATTTACAAAGTTGTATTCACACTCGTACTTTCCGTCGTCGTTGATTGCATTGTCTATTGCATTCTTAACAATGTCGCGGTAATCGGGGTGTACATAATTGAAAAAAGCTTCGAGGGTGAGGGGTTTATCAAGGCCAAATATCTGCATAGCCGTTTCTGTCAGTACAATTTCATTGGTTTGTAGATCCCAATAAAAACTGCCCATTTTTGACAATCTTTGGGCAAGCAACAAATCTTCATTCATTTTTTTAATTTTTTTCTGCTGAATTTGCAAATAGGCATTAAAAAGACGGACCTGATAAGCGGCCATAAAATTTTCTACATCGTCCATTACGAGGATAAAATAATTGGTATCGCTGGTGTAGTGCTTTAAAAAATGGCGGAATCCTTTGCGGATAATCATACAATTGATGATGATATCCTGTGCTAAAATATCTTCTTTATCTACCACGGGCAGGCGGTTTTGCATATACTCGTCTGTGGAGGTTTTGATAAAGGCTGAAACATTTTTGTCGCTTAAATGCTCTAACAAGCGTGTATTGGAATTGAAATTGAGATCATAATACTCCTGGTCTGAAAGTGATTGATAATTTTTAAAATAGGAAACCTCTTCATCATGCGACAATCGAATAATTTCCTGGGTAAATCCGACCAAATAATGCGTAAGGATAAAGTGTGCATATTTTGGTAGATATTTCATAATTAAAGAACCATTTTCAGCGGGTGTTTTTAGGGTTGTTAACTGTTCCATGATATCTTAATTTATTTATAAAAGTGAATAAATAAGTGAAAGAACCTGATGAACTAATACCTATTGAACTATTAATAATCAAATGGGTATAAATACACTTAAAGTTACTAAAAAATCATGGACAAAACCATGATTTTCAAACTAATAGCAGATTGTTTATCATTACAGTAACAGGAACTGACGACAGGTAGTATAAGGATTACTACCCCTTAACTATGGAGTTGAAATAATGGAATCTTCGGGTAGATAAATATAGAAAGTTGCACCTTCAGCCGGTGTACCTGATGCCCTTATATATCCCTTATGGTTATGAATGATTTTTTTGCAGGTAGCTAATCCAATACCGGTTCCTGCATATTTTTCTTTGCTGTGTAAACGGGTAAACAGATCAAATATTTTTTCTGCATACTCCTGTTCAAAGCCTATTCCATTGTCGGCTACAGTAATTTCAAGATAAGCCTTATCTAGAAAAACTCCATCAAAAGTGAGGGTGTTACCCTGCACTATTTGGGAAGAAATAAATATTTTAGGTGGCGTATGTTGTTTTTGATATTTAATAGCATTGTTCAGCAGATTGATAAACAATTGCAAAAACTGAAAAGCAACAACCTTAATAACAGGCAAAGGTTCAACAACTATTTCTACTTGCTTTTCTTCTATATTATTAATGAAAGTATTTTTGACCTCTTCTATCAAAGCATTAAGATCCACAGGCTCGGAATCCTGGGATTTTAGGGTATTTTGAGAATAACTTAAAAGATCCTGTATAAGGTTTTGCATCCGCGACGATGCATTGAGAATCTTATCAAAATCACTCAATTGGCTTGGAGACAACAGTTCTTTTACGCTGCTAATAATACGTCCGGTGTAAGTATGTATTTTACGAAGAGGTTCCTGCAAATCATGGCTTGCTGCATAATTAAACGATTCAAGTTCTTGATTAATTCTTTGCAGTTCCAGATTTTTGTATTCTAAAAGCTTAGTATTTTTTTGTAATTCCAGCTGTATACTTTTCTGATGAGATATATCTCTTAGAAAAGCTATAAAAGCAACATTGCCACCCTGTGTAGTTTCTGATATAGTAAGTGAAATAAAGATTTCTGTTCCCGATTTAGTGCAGGCCTTCAATTCAAGTGTCTTATTGAGAATATGTTCTTCACCGGTTGACAAAAATCTCTTCATGCCCTCTGAATGGGCTACCTTATATCTTTCTGGTACAATAGTTTCTGACAAATGTTTTCCCAATACCTCTTCAGCAGTCCAACCAAATATTTCTGTGGTTTTTGGATTCCAAAGTGTAATAATACTGTTTTTGTTTATTACAATTACTGCATCAGGTGCACTATTAATAAGTTGCTTAAAATTTTGTTCCTTTTCCTGTAAATCCTTATTTAATAGGTATTCACGGGTTACATCCTGACAGGTTCCATTGAGTCGTACAGGCTTTTTGTTAACATCTGTTATTACCTCACCTTTACCTTTGAGCATCTTAACTGCACCGTCAGGGTTAACGATTTTTAAATAATAATCATCAGCTTTAAGTGTATGCAATGACGTTTGTATTTCTTTCATTCTCTTTTCTCTGTCATCAGGATGAACCAAAGACATAAATCGTTCAAAAATAATGACTTCAGACTGTGGTTCTAATCCATATATTCTGTACATTTCATCTGACCATACAATGGTATTGTCTGCTATATTCCAACTCCAGTTTCCAATGTGTGTTAGTGCCTGTGCCTGTTTGTGTAAATCCTCGCTTTCCTGAAGACGCTGCAATAATTTATATTCATTGGTAATATCCATTATTGTGCCCTTCATACTTACAGGCTCCCCATTTTCAACATATACATTTCCCCGTGACCATATTCTTTTTTCATTACCCGCGCCTATATAGGTATACTCACATTCAAACATACCATCATAGTGTATGGCCTTGTCTATAGCCAACTGTAATTTTTCTCTGTCATTAGGATGAACTTTCGCAAGAAAATTTAGAAGCCCTTCAGGTCTAAAATACCCAAATATTTCAATTGCACCCGGTGTTAAGGTAGAATTACCATCCCTAAAATTCCATACAAAACTGCCCATTTCAGACAGCTTTTGAGCTTCGATCAATTTTTCACGCTCACCTTCCAACTCCTGATTTATACGTGTAATTTTTGATTGCTGAACACTAACATAAGCATTAAAAGATGCCATTTCAGTTGCAGCCGTAAACACATCAACGTCCTCCATAACCTTGTTAAAAATTTGGGGATTGGGAGCATATTCATTGAGGAAATTTCTAAAGCCTCTTCGCCTTACCAAAGAAATAAGGGTTATATCCTCTGCAAGAATTTCTTCTTTATCAACCGTAGGCAATCTGTTATTAATGAACTCTGAAGTAGTCTTATCAATATATTGAGCTAATTTATTTTGGGCTAAAAATTCAAGCATTTCCGTATTAGAAACTTTACCAAGTTCTAAAAGTTCGGTCTCCGTAAAGTGGACAAAATATTTCAAAACTGGCAGATCTTCTTCTCTTGACAGTCTTATAAGCTCTACAACAAATGCTTCTAAATGATTTTGTAATAAATAGGAGGCATAAGCAGGCAGATATTTCAATACCCTATTATCCGCAATCTTTATTGCTTTTTGTATGGTTAAATCTTGATTCAAATTAATTAAGTTGAAGCATCGGGAATTACTAAAAAACTCTTCTTAGATGTGGTAATTTTATAGTTGTTTATATCAAGAGATAAAACTTTCCTGATAACATTTTTTAAATCACTGTAAGTATTGGGCTTTCTTATATACAAGTTAGCGCCTGTAGTGTAAGTATCCTTTATATCACTCTCATTTCCCGAAGTAGAATAGATAACCACCAATAAATCATTAAATCTAGCATTGTTTTTAATTTCCCTTAAACACTCCTTACCATTTTTGCCCGGCATATTGATATCCAAAAAAAGAATATCAGGCAGAGTGGTACCTGACTCATTCAGAGATTGCATTAATGAAATTCCATTTTCAATATCGTGGACTTTAATTTTAGGGCTTATTTCGGCCATTATTTCTTTAAACAGCAACCTATCATCAATATCGTCATCGGCAATAACTACCGATAATATTTTGTGATTATCTCCAATATGTTTTAAAGACGTAGATGTTGTATCTGAAAAGTTACCAGAAAGCCGGTCTAATAAACTAGCAAAAAGAGTATTGGAGAGAAATCCTATTGCTAATGCATTTGAATCTTTAAATATTTTCCCCCTATTAATCATAGTTGAATTTTATATGGGCATTTTTTTAGGGTTAAATTACGCTACTAATACTCAATTGAACTTTAAAGCAAAAATTATTCCACCCGGATTATGCAAGATTTATAAAATAAAATTAGAGATGTCTTTGCTATTTCACCAACTTTCCACCCAAATAAGAAGCAACAACTTTTGTGCTTAACACTTCTTTTTCATCAACCTTCATAAGGTCGTTGTCCAGTATAATAAAGTCGGCCGCTTTACCAGCCTCCAGGCTTCCTGTTTCATTTTCTAGAAAGCAACCTTTAGCAGCCCAAATGGTCATACCACGAATGGTCTCGGTTCGGCTAAGTGCATTTTCCGGCTGAAAACCATTGAGTGGTTTGCCTTGTGCATCCTTCCTAAAAACTGCTGCATAAAATGTTTTAACCGGGCTTATATCTTCTACCGGAAAATCTGTTCCTAAAGGCATCCAACCGTTTTGCTTGAGCAACTGTTTATAAGCATACGCTGTTTTGATTCTTTCGTTACCCAAACGGTCGGGTGCCCACGGCATATCGCTTGTGGCATGTGTAGGTTGCACAGAAGGTACAATAGAAGATTTGCCAAACAAAGCAACATCGCTGCTGCTAACAACCTGTGCATGTTCTATACGCCAACGCCTGTCGTTGCTGCCATTCAGCACACGGTTGTAAATGTTTAGCACTGTACGGTTTGCACTGTCGCCAATGGCGTGTGTACACATTTGGTAATCAGTAGCTGCAATCACGTTGGCTATACTGTCAAAATATTTGGGGCTCTTTAGCAAAAACCCTGACCAGTTTTTTTGGTCATGATAAGGTTGCAGCAAACAGGCACCACGGCTACCCAAAGCACCATCAGCATATACCTTTATTCCGTTTACAAAAAGCTTATCGGTTTTGTAGGGTTTTTGATGTAAATAACGGCGGTAATTGGCAGTATCATCGCTCAACATAACATAGAGTCGCATTTTGAGCTTGCCTGTTTTTTGCAGTGTGTCTATGGTCTGTACATCGTTGTACATAAGACCACAATCTGACACAGTTGTAAGTCCTGCTGCAAAGCAATTGGTTTGTGCTGCAGTAAGCCATTTGGTGTATTCGGCAGTAGTATTTACCGGCATTTTTGCATTGATTAAATCTACTGCATTGTCTATCAATACACCAGTCAGTTTCCCATTGATTGTTTCTATTTTACCGCCGGTTAAAGTCTGTCCCGGTACTATACCCGCCAATTTAAGTGCAGCATCATTCACGATTACTGCATGACCATCTATTCTTGATAACACCACGGGTTTGTCGGGGAATAATTTATTCAGCATTTCATTGTTGGGAAATGCTTTGCCCGGCCAAAGATTTTGATCCCATCCCCTACCCTTTATCCAAACTTCCTGTGGGTGTGCGTCGGCAAATTCCTTTACCTTATCAACCACTTCTTCCCAGCTTTTAACTCCATATAAACCAACCATAAACAATGATTGACCATACCCTAAAAAATGAGAATGTGCATCAATAAATCCGGGGTAAACGGCCTGCCCTTTGGCATCAATCATATGTGTTGCAGAATATTTAATTAGTATAGCTTCATTGGAACCGGTAGCAACTATTTTACCATCTTTTACGGCAAAAGCCTGTACCGTATCAAATTGATTATTAACCGTATAAACAATGCCGTGGTGCAGGATTACATCTACCTTTATAGAATTTTTGCATGAATGGAGAAACAGAAACACAAGAAGAAAAATAAATAGGGATTCTCGTTTCTTGTTACCCGTTATATGTTGTCCGTTAATCTTCATTATTTATTAATTGTAATAAGAAAACACTAAACCTTACACTCTACAATACAAATCAAGGATTAGAAATAGATTAATTTGCAGAATAAAAATTGTAACATTAATCATTATAAAGTCAGTCATTTCGAGTAAAAGCGATTCAATCTGCTAAAATAAATATTTAAAACCCTGAAAAATTAATCTACAGATTGCTTCACCAAGCTTCGCAATGACGTGTCAACCCTAAACATTAAACCTCTTGAACCTATTAAACCTTTTAAACCTCTTGAACCTCTTGAACCTTTTAAACCCTAAACTCTAAACCCTAAACTTCTTACCCCCTAACCTTCTTATAAATCTTAATAGCAATCATCAACACAACTATAAATAGTACCAGACCTAACAGCCCCCAAACAAAACTCATACTTTGCTTAACACTTGCCAACATAACAATAGCAATGAGAAAGATGGTTGCAACTTCATTCCACACCCTAAGCTGTTGCGATGAATATTTGAACACACCGGCCAATTGTTGTTTCAATATGCTTTGTAAAGAAAAATGGTAAGCATACAATCCGGCTACAAAAAATAATTTCACAACCAGCCAACCTGCAGTGGAATTAACAACCTGTGTATCCCAGTTGCCGGTAATCATAACTGTAGTTCCAAACACAAGTGTAAGAATAGCAGAAGGCCATGTAATACCATACCACAACCGGCGCATCATGATACCGAATTGATTGTGCAGCGCAGTTTTTACAGGATCTTTTTGTTCATTGGCTTCTGTATTATAAATAAATAGGCGGGGCATATAAAACAACCCGGCAAACCATGTTACTACGAAGATGACGTGTAATGCTTTGATGTAATAGTACATGGCTGAAAGATAAATGAATTTTAGCTTTTGAGAAATCTGAATGATCTAAAAAGTATGATTTCTTAAGTTGCAAAATATGCACAATCTCCAAAAATAACGTTTTTAAAACCCACGTTACGTTTTAATAGAATTACGCATTTTACTATTTAAAAAACTACGACACAAGTAGCATTTCTTTATTCCCCTTTGCCAGATCATTTACCCATGTCACCATAGCCTGAACCCACAACGGGTGAAGGTTTAGACAAGGAATAACAGTACATGTTTCGCCACCGGCGTGTAAAAATGATTCTCTTCCTTCTTCAGCTATTTCCTCCAGTGTTTCAAGACAATCACTTACAAAAGCCGGGCAAAGAATGACCAGTTTTTTTATACCCTCTTTTGGCAATTCTTCTAACCGTAGTGCCGTGTATGGCTTTAACCATTCTTCCCTGCCCAATCTTGATTGAAAAGAAAAACCAACTTTATCGGCAGGTATATGCAAGGCAGATGCAAGCAATTGTGTGGTTGTCCAGCATTGGTGACGGTAGCAGGTAGCATGTGCCACAGAAGGCACTTCGCAGCAGTTGGCCACTTTCATACAATGTTGGTGTGTAGGGTCAGCCTTAGACATATGTCGTTGTGGTAAACCGTGATAGCTAAATAAGACCTGATCATATTCTTCCTGCAAGTGTGGCTTTATATTATCAGCCATTGCATGAATATATTCGGGATTGTCGTAGAATGGCTTTATAAACGAAAGTGAAAACTTATACCCCTTTTTTTTGTGTACCGTTTTAGCATGTTCAACTGCAGTTTCATAACTTGACATAGCATAGTGCGGATACAGCGGTATGGCAACAACTTCTTCCAGGTCGGGTGAATTTTTCAACAAGTTCTCAAAGGCGTGTTCCATAGTAGGGTTTCCATAACGCATAGCCAATTCTACGGGTTCATCCACCTTAGCCTGCAGCGCATGTTGCAGTTGTTTGCTCAATACAACCAAAGGAGATCCGTCTTTTGTCCATACTGTCTTATACGCTTCGGCAGTTTTTGGAGATCTGAAAGGAACTATAATGCCACCAACCAATAGAAGCCTAAGTAAATAAGGATAATCAATAACACGCTTATCCATGAGGAACTCCATAAGGTATTTCTTTACATCTTTTACCTCTGTAGAAACAGGAGAACCAAGATTCATTAAAACAATTGCCCGTTTTGCCATAATTAAAAAATAATGTGCAAATGTAACCCGCCAGCAAAAGAAAAGTTCAAAAAGTTGAATTGGGAGAACCATTGAACCAATAAAAAAAGCGAGGTATAAAATACCACGCTTTGATTTTTTTGCTCGAATCCTTCAATTTTTCATATGACAATCATCGAAGGATGAATCACATAGCAAAATTTGCAATCGTAAAGGCGAAAACTTGAATCGTTAATGTCATCTATGGCGTAAATAACGATACAAAGAAAAGGATAAATTTTGAAATAACTAACAATCGTTAGTATTTTTTATTTACTAGAAAAAAAAAATTATGAGATGCCCTTCCTAAAGGATAAAATCATGCCCCAAAAAAATATTAAAATTCACTTTCGTAAATAACATTTTTATTTTCTAAAATAGAGATTGAAATTTATTTGACAAAAGAGATTCTTTACTAAAATCATCCTGCAACATGACTAAAGTCATAAAAAATAATTTCTAAATTTTATAAACTAAAAGCTTGTGAGACTAACCATGCTAAAACTCGCATCTACAGCACATTTATGACAGAGAAATGACAGCTAAATTCTGTCATTGGAAATGCTGCTGTTAACTTTGCAGTGTAGAATTGATACCCTAAATGACAGAAGACAAGCAGATTAATATAGCCGGGTTTTATGTAGTGGGAATAAACTATAGGAAAACAGATGCCAGCACAAGAGGTTTGTTTGCAATAAATCATGAGCAATATGCAGAGGTCTTACAACTTGCTCCAACTTTTAATCTTAAAGAATTTTTTATACTCTCCACTTGCAACCGCACAGAGGTATTTGGCTTTGCTGAAGATCCATCTTCATTAATAGATGTCCTTTGTTCGCAAACAACAGGAACAAAAGAAATTTTTCTTGAACTTTGCTATGTAAAGAAAGGTGCAGATGCGATTAAACATTTGTATGAAGTAGGTGCAGGATTAGAATCACAAATATTAGGTGATTACGAAATCATTTGTCAATTAAAAACTGCTGTAAAGTTTGCCAAGGAAAGAGGTTTTATAGGATGCTTTTCTGAACGTTTGGTGAATAGTGTTCTGCAATCAACCAAGGAAATAAAAAATCAAACTGTATTAAGCAGTGGTACTGTATCAGTTTCTTTTGCAGCAGTTCAGTATATTAAAAATACAGTTCCCAATATTGCAGACAAAAACATTCTCTTAGTTGGTACTGGTAAAATAGGAAGAAATACATGTAAAAATCTGGTGGATTATACAGGCTCCAGAAATATTACATTGGTCAATAGAACAGATGAAAAAGCAGCGCAACTTGCAGATGAATTGGGATTGAACGCTGCACCTATTAGTCAGTTACCCACACTGATTGATAAAGCTGATATTATTTTAGTAGCGTCTAACAGCACAGAACCTACAATACTTGTAAGTCATTTAAAAAAGAAAGGCAGTAAGTTGGTTATTGATTTATCTGTTCCGAATAACGTAGAAAAGGCTGCAGGTTTATTACCCAACATAACCTTGCTAAACGTAGATGAACTTTCAAAACTAAACGACGAAACGCTGCTAAAAAGAATGGAAGAAGTTCCAAAAGCAAAATCTATTATTGCAGAACATATAACAGAGTTTACAGAGTGGAGCAATATGCGCAAAAATGTTCCTTACATAAAAGCGGCAAAGCAAAAGCTGCATGATATGCAGAAATGCGAACTCTACCAATCAATGTACGAGCATTATACATCCAACTTATCAAAACCTGCGGAACAAAACTCTATAGAAAAAGTCATTAAAAACATGGCTTTAAAAATGCGTCAGCAACATCAACCCGGTTGTTGCTATATAGAAGCAATCAACGATTTCATAACCACACACCGCAACTAATCTACATGGCAAAAAAGCTGTTGCGGATAGGTACCCGTGAAAGTCAGTTGGCTGTATGGCAGGCAAATAAAGTAAAAGATTTGTTGGCTGAAAACGGTTACGAAAGCGAGTTGGTTTTTATAAAAAGCGAAGGCGACATTGACCTTATAACTCCGCTTTACGAAATTGGTGTACAAGGTATTTTCACCCGCAGCCTTGACATAGCCCTACTCAACAATAGAATTGATATAGCGGTACACAGTCTTAAAGATGTACCTACTCAACTTCCTAAAGGAATTATACAATCTGCAGTTTTAAAAAGAGCTTCATACAAAGATTTGTTGGTGTTGAACGTGAGTAATGAGTTAGCAGTTGTGAATACAGAACAACTGACAGCTGACAACTCACCACTCACAAAATCACCCACTCACCACTCACAACTCACAATAGCCACCAGCAGCATACGTCGCAAAGCACAATGGCTTAACAGATACCCCAATGATATACTGGAGAATTTAAGGGGAAATGTAAATACACGGTTACAAAAAGTAAAAGACAGCAACTGGCACGGTGCCATTTTTGCGGCAGCAGGATTGGAAAGAATTGGACTTCGTCCTGAACATTCCATAGAACTGGATTGGATGCTGCCTGCACCTGCACAAGGTGCCATAGGCGTGGTGTGTAGACAAGAGGATAATGAGTCCTATAAAGCCTGTCAGCATTTCAACGATGCTGAAACAGAACATTGTACAACTATTGAAAAAGCTTTTTTAAGAACGTTACTTGGTGGTTGTTCTACGCCTATTAGTGCATTGGCAGAAATAAAAAATGATCAATTGCATTTCAGAGGAAATATTTTTTCTGTTGATGGCAAACAAAGGGTAGATATTGAAAAGAAAGTACCAATAGGCGATAGACAGGATCTTGGTATAATTGCCGCAAAGGAACTGCTAAACAATGGTGGCAAAGCCATCGCAGATGCCATTCAAAATGACAGATAAACACATTAGCATATTAAGCACCCGCCCATTAGACGAGGCATTAATAGCACAAGCTGCTCATCACAACATAGCAATAGATCAGGAGACATTTATAGAAATCAAGAAAAGTATTAATGACACAACATTTGAGCAAATAAAACAACTGCAAAGTAAAAATGTAACTGTCGTTTTCACCAGTATGAATGCAGTGGAAGTTTTGATAGAATCATTAAGCGATAAGTCCAAAATTCCCGACTGGAAAATCTATTGTATGGGTGGAGCAACTTTTTCACTTATTAAGAAATATTGGCCTTATGATAGCATTTTAGGTACTGCAAAAAACGCTTCGGAATTGGCAAAAAAAGTAATTGAAGACAACCAAACTGAAGTAGTTTTTTTTTGCGGAAATAAAAGAAGAGAAGAACTACCTGTTTTGTTGCGTCAGCAATCGGTTGCGGTCAATGAACTAATCATTTATGAAACAATAGAGACGGCGATAAAAATAGAAAAACACTACGATGGCCTTTTGTTTTTTAGCCCAAGTGCAGTGCATAGCTTTTTTGAAAAAAATAAAGTAAAGGACAATACCATTTTCTTTGCAATAGGCGAAACGAGTGCTGCTGCCATCAAACAATTTTGCAACAATAAAATTATTGTAAGCGACTTCCCGTCCAAAGATCAAATGGTTGAACAAGCAATAAAGATGATGGAAGAGTTATGAGTTGGGAGTTATGAATTATGAGTTGAAAATTATGAGTTCTATTTCTTGTGTCGCCAAATGTGAACAACGAGAAACGAGATAACGAGAAACAAGAAACCTTGAAAAAAAATAAAGTACACCGAATGCTTAAAAATGACTTATTACTAAGAGCTTTAAAAGGAGAACAAACCGAACGTGTACCTGTTTGGATGATGAGACAGGCGGGTCGCTATTTGCCTGACTATTTAAAGCTAAAAGCTAAATATGATTTCTTTACCCGTGTGCAAACACCGGAACTTGCAACTGCCATTACGTTACAACCGATTGATCAGGTAGGCGTTGATGCAGCCATCATATTTTCAGACATTTTGGTTATTCCACAGGCAATGGGATTAGAAGTTTTGATGGAAGAAGGCAAAGGCCCTTCATTGCCAAAAGTAATCCAAACACAGGCCGACATTGATGCATTAATTACCGAAGGTGCTGCCCATAGTTTGAAGTATGTAACAGATGCTTTGTCCCTTACAAAAAAGGAGTTGAATGGTCGTGTGCCGTTAATAGGCTTTGCGGGTGCACCATGGACTATTCTTTGCTATATGGTAGAAGGGAAAGGAAGCAAAACATGGGACAAAGCCAAGCAGTTTGCCTATACCCAACCAGCATTGGCTCATCAGCTCTTACAAAAAATAACAACCATTACTATAGATTATCTAAAAGCTCAAACTCTTGCCGGCGCTGATGTTGTGCAAGTATTTGATAGTTGGGCAGGTTCGTTAAGCCCAGCAGATTTCAAGACATTTGCACAGCCTTACCTTCTACAGATTTCCGATGCTTTGCAAAGTTTTGCACCTGTTATTTTATTCCCTAAAGGCAGTTGGTATGCATTGAAAGACTTAAGCAACAGTAGTGCATCCGGCTTAGGTATTGATTGGTGCGTTGATCCCAAAACAGCCAGGGAATTGACAGGAAATAAAATTACCCTTCAAGGCAATTTTGATCCTGCAAAACTATTGGCACCAATACCAGAAATAAAGAAAGCCGTAAAAGAAATGATAGATGGTTTTGGCACTCAACGATACATTGCCAATCTTGGCCACGGCATTACGCCAAATGTACCGGTTGACCATGCCAAGGCATTTGTGGAGGCTGTTAAGGAATATCATTTGTGAGTGGGCAGTTGTGAGTAGGGAGTAGTGAAATTCTTATATTTTTTAAAAATAAAGACAATGTTTTTAGAACTTGGGCATACCAAATTGAATGTTTTTCAGGAAACGAAAAAACTGACGTTGGAGTGTTATAAACTTACAAAGCTATTTCCTGTAGATGAAAAGTTTGCGATGGTGTCTCAAATAAGAAGAGCGGCATTGTCGGTTCATCTAAATCTGGCAGAAGGTGCTTCTAGAAAATCAACGAATGAAAGAAAGCGTTACTTTGAAATATCAAGAGGTTCATTAATTGAAGTTGATACGGCCTTGGATATTGCAGTGGAGTTAGGCTACATTCTACCTGAAAATATTGCTGATTTAGGGTTAATGATTGTGAAAGCTTTCAAACTATTATCAGGTCTTATTACGCAATCAAACCAAGATTCGCCTACTCACAACTGACAACTCACAACTCCCAAAAATGAACATAAAACAAGTCTGGATTGCTTTTATAGAACAGCTCCAAAATGACATTTGCATCGCATTAGAAGAGGCCGATGGCAAAGCAAGATTTAAAGAAGACAAATGGGAACGTGCAGAAGGCGGTGGGGGAAAGACAAGAGTCATAGCAAATGGAAATGTAATTGAGAAAGGTGGTGTAAATACTTCTATTGTATTTGGTGATGTAACAGATACCATGCGAACCCAACTAAAAATTGATGGCGACAAATGGTTTGCCTGTGGACTCTCTTTGGTTATTCATCCTTCTAATCCTTTTGCTCCAACAGTTCATGCCAATTACAGAATGTTTGAAGTGTATGAAAAAGACTGCACTGAACTTCCCCCCTTGGGGGGCAGGGGGGCTCGCTGGTTTGGCGGCGGAACAGACCTGACTCCATATTATTTGTTTCAAGAAGATGCAATTCATTTTCATCAAACCTATAAAGATGCATGCGAACAATTTGATCCAACATTTTACCCGTCATTCAAAAAACAATGCGATAATTATTTTGTTAATTGGCATAGAAATCAGGAACGGCGTGGCATTGGTGGCATTTTCTACGATTATCAAAAACCAACAGCGGATAAAGATGTGAACTTTTGGATGAACTTTGCTAAGACCTGTGGTTATGCTTTTATTGATGCTTACATTCCAATTATCAACAAAAGAAAAGACATTCCATTTACCAAAGAAAACAAACATTGGCAGGAAATAAGGAGGGGACGATATGTAGAGTTCAACCTAGTGCATGACAGAGGAACCATCTTTGGCTTAAGGACAAATGGCAGAACCGAGAGCATACTTATGAGCCTACCACCGACCGTGAGATTTGAGTATGATTATCAACCAGAGCAAAATAGCGAGGAACAAAAATTATTGCAAGCTTGTTTAAATCCCCAAGATTATGTCTGATGTCTGATTTTTTGATGTCTGATATATTTACAAATTTTCGAAGGATATGACCAGGAAAGAGTTACAAGACCGAACTAAAAAGTTTCACATTGACATAATTAAACTTTGTGGCGATTTCCCTAGAAATGCAGCCGGCTTTGAAACGGCAAAACAAATTATAAGAGCTGCTGGTTCTGTGGGAGCTAATTACAGGGCATCAATGAGGGCGAAATCTGACGCAGATTTCATTTATAAAATTCAAATAGTATTAGAAGAGGCCGATGAAAGTCATTATTGGTTGGAAATAATTAAAGAGGCAGAAATAAAATCTGGAGAAGAAATTGAAAGATTGATTAAAGAAGCAAATGAATTGACTGCAATATTTGCTGCAACAGATAGAACTGCAAAAGCAAATAAAATTAATAAAGCATCATCTCCCAAATAATAAAAAAGAGTATCATTAATTCATATTACAACAAAATTGACATATCAGACATCAGACATCCTTAAATCAGACATCTTATGATACTACAACGTAGAAACAGAATACTCCGCACTTCACCTGCAATCAGAGCAATGGTTGCTGAAACCATTCTGACCCCAGCAGATTTTATAGCTCCACTCTTCATAGATGAAGGTGAAAATATTGAAATAGAAATCGCTTCCATGCCCAACTATTTCCGCAGAAGCATTGATCTTACTGTAAAGGAGGTGCAGCAGTTGTGGAGCCTTGGCATTAAGAGCGTGTTGCTTTTTATTAAGTGTAAAGATGAGCTGAAAGACAACTCAGGCCTCGAAGCATGGAATCCCGAAGGACTAATGCAGAGAAGTATTAGAGCTATCAAAGCAGCCGTTCCCGAAATGTATATTATGACCGACGTAGCCCTTGATCCTTATTCATCTTATGGACACGATGGCCTTGTGCACGATGGTGAAATTGTAAACGATCCTACAGTTGAAGCTTTAGTAAAAATGAGCATCAGCCATGCACAGGCAGGTGCCAACATGGTAGCACCAAGCGATATGATGGATGGCCGTATAGCCTCCATAAGAAATGGTTTGGAAGAAAATGGATTTACACAAACAGGCATCATGTCCTACAGTGCCAAGTATGCTTCCTGCTTCTATGGTCCTTTCAGAGATGCATTAGATAGCGCCCCAGGCTTTGGCGATAAAAAGACTTACCAAATGAATTATGCAAACCGAATCGAAGCCATCAAAGAAACACTCATGGACATTGAAGAGGGCGCCGACATCGTAATGGTTAAGCCCGGGCTTCCTTACCTTGATATCGTTCGTGAAGTAAAAAATGCAGTAGATGTGCCCGTAAGTGTTTACAACATCAGTGGCGAATACTCAATGATAAAAGCAGCAGCACAACGTGGTTGGATAGACGAAGACAAAGCCATTATTGAAACTCTGACTTCTATCAAAAGAGCCGGAGGAGATTTGATTGCAACCTATTTTGCAAAAGATGCAGCAAAGTTGATTG
Organism: Segetibacter sp.; assembly: GCA_031423805.1. Classification (GTDB taxonomy): domain Bacteria; phylum Bacteroidota; class Bacteroidia; order Chitinophagales; family Chitinophagaceae; genus Segetibacter. The sequence goes on from JANPGE010000268.1 coordinate 22,418, forward strand.
GGTAAAATGTGATTGTGAAATTATTATACAATTTGAATATGATTTAATAAATTTGAAGTATGGATACAACAGATACATTAGCCAAAATGAAAGAGCTTGTGCATACAGTTTTGCCAGATGCAAAAGTTATTTTGTTTGGAAGTAGAGCCAATAATACGGCTCACGAAGAAAGTGATTGGGACTTACTCATTCTTGACAAAAGCAATATTGACAAAAAAACAAAATGGGCTGTTCATGATGTACTATATCCTTTAAGTGTAGAATTGTTCACGTTTATTAATTCTATTGTAGCAAATGAAGATGAGTGGGAAAACAATCCCGGTTGGTATGCTTTGAAACTTTCAATTTCCCGTAATCCCGTTATAGCTTAAATGAACAAAAACGCTACATCCATTAACTTAAAGTTGATCAAATCAAAAGAGTTGATTCGGGAGGCTAAAATCCTGATCGAAAACGATGGCTATAATAGTGTTATTAGCAGGCTTTATTATGCATGTTATCACGCCACATCTGCTTTAATGCTTACAAAAGAACTTCAATCCAAAACTCACAAAGGGCTTGCAGGTTTGTTACACAAAGAATTTGTATCAAATGGCATATTCGATGTCAAACATTCCATTTTTTTCTCGAAACTAATGCAGGAAAGGACTGAAGACGATTATGGCGATTTTTTAATTGCCGACAAAGAAGAAGTAAAGAGTTTTATGGAGCCAGCAATTGAATACATTAATTACGTTGAAAAACTTATAGCAACACATGAAAATATCCTATAGCCAAGAACTTTTTTCCAGAGCTCAACAATCCATTCCCGGTGGTGTAAACTCTCCGGTTCGTGCATTTAAAAGTGTAGGTGGCACGCCCATTTTTATGAAAAGGGCAAAAGGCACATATCTCTACGATGCCGATGAAAATAATTACATAGACTACATCGCTTCATGGGGCCCCATGATTCTTGGCCATGCTTATGGCCCTGTGGTTAAGGCAATACAAGAATATGCCGAACACTCCACTTCCTATGGTGCACCAACTGAGCTGGAAATAAAAATGGCTGAACTCATCATCAGTATGGCGCCCAATGTTGACCTTATAAGAATGGTAAGCAGTGGAACAGAAGCATGTATGAGTGCATTACGACTTGCACGTGGTTATACAGGTCGCAACAAACTCATCAAATTTGAAGGCCACTACCACGGCCATGCCGATAGTTTTTTGGTAAAAGCAGGAAGTGGACTTGCCACATTTGGTATCCAAAATGTACCGGGTATCACCGCCGGTGTAGCCGCTGATACATTAGTAGCCTCATGGAATAATCTTGATGAAGTAAAGCAATTAATCGAAGACAATAAAGGTGAAATAGCAGCCATAATATTAGAACCGGTTGCAGGCAATATGGGCTGTATCTTACCGCAGCCGGGCTTTTTAGAAAACATCCGACAGTTGTGTACCGATGAAGGAATTGTTTTAATTTTTGATGAAGTAATGACCGGTTTCCGGTTAGCACCCGGAGGAGCGCAGGAGTTACTAAACATAAATGCTGACTTGGTTACTTATGGAAAAGTAATAGGCGGGGGAATGCCTGTAGGCGCATTTGGTGGCCGCAAAGAAATCATGCAGCACATTGCCCCGTTGGGAAATGTTTACCAGGCAGGCACTTTAAGCGGTAACCCTATTGCTATGATTGCAGGTTACACCACTTTAAAAACACTAAAAGACCGACCAGAAATTTATACCGAATTAAATGACAAATGTACTTACCTCAAAAATGGTTTACAAGAAGTATTCGAAGCATGGGGACAGCCTTTTGTCATCAATCAATTAGGCTCTATGATAAGTCTGCATTTTAGCGATCATGCAGTTACAGACTTCGCCACAGCAGCTTCTGCCAACAATGCCATGTTCAGCAAATTCTTCCATGCCATGTTAGACAGGGGAATTTATCTGCCACCCTCTGCCTATGAAAGTTGGTTCCTCAACAATGCGCTTACTTATTCTGATTTAGATAAAACAATTGAGGCTGCCAGGGAAAGCCTTGGGGAAATGGTTTAGTTGATAAGTGATACACGAAAGCTAATTCGCCGTTGTTGGTATTCTTCACCAACATTATATTCTTGTCCCTCTCCTTTGGAGAGAGCCTGTCCCGATTTTTCGGGAGGTTGGGGTGAGGTCTTTCGCCGCCGTTCTTCACCAACCACAGATTCTACCATCAGCAGGCTTTTCAACGTAGGTATAGCATTTTTTCCCGGAGCTATAAAAATGTTTTCCCATTTCAGTTCCTCCACCAAATCTACCCGGTGCAAGTCAAAATAAGGAAGGGGTTGTTATCAATTTAAGCACTTATTTTATAGATGACAGCAGCCAGGTGTTTGCAAGGCACTGCCCAGTCCGGGCAACTGCATTGCATCTTAAAATCAGTCCATTATTTCGGAAAAATTTTCAACCCGATCCTTTCCGCAATAGTTAAGAGTTCAGGATCCAGTTCCTTGTTCAGCAGCTTGCTCATAATTACCGGTTTATCTGCATTCGCCTTGATCAGTTTCTTTATTTCCGGCTCAAAAAACGTCGGGATAATCACTGTCACATCATACGGTTTCGGACGGTGGCAGCCGGTTGCTGTAATCAATATTGCCCAACGAATTGAGCCACTGCTGCCCCCACCATGTTTTGCCGAAATATTTGGACATGAAGATTGCTTTTTGTTGGCTAAAGTAAGCCAGTAACTTATGAAAAGACGAGGTTTTTATTCACCAATGTGAAGAGAAAAATGAATTGCTGCCTTTGAGCAAAAAACCATCCCTTACCACTTATTTTTGCACTTCAAATCTTCTCTATGATTTATGACTTTTACGACTACCTGCAACACGATTTGCAAATCACCGATGATTTAACTGAATCAGATTCACCCTATATTTTCCCCGAACCAATAGCTGCGCTAATACGCAAAGCAAACCTTGCAGTTTCTGAAAAGAACGGTAAGCACATCGAAAAAAAATTGAAAAAGTGGATAGAAGAATACCCGCAGGTTCCAATGTTTAAGAATATCCTGAGCGGCTATTACAGCGGAAAAGGTAAAAATGAACAGGCGTTTAATTTGAACCACTTCATCATACAGCAACATCCCGATTATATTTTCGGCAAGCTCAACCTAATCGAAGAATACTTGTTTCTCAAAGATTTTGGTAAAATTGAAGCCATCCTCGGCCCTTCGCCGAATATAGTCACCTTCACAAACAATCGCCATGTTTTCCATTACGTGGAATATGCCCATTTTCATAAAATACTGATCAGGTATTGGATGGCAACGAGCCAGACAGAAAATGTTTTAGATGTTTTCAACAACCTGGAAAAACTGGAAAACGAATTCGACGAAGACCTTGACTTGTACGACATAGACGACTTGCTTTGCGAAGCAGGTATAAAAGACCATTACGATGATGAAGATCAAAATGAAAACTATGTAAGAACAACACCTACCCTACCTCAAACAACCATCCCGCCCATTTTCAATTTTCCACAAATACAGTGGCTATATGAAAACAGTTTCACTATAGAAAAAGAAAAGCTGGAAGAGTTGCTGAAGTTGCCACGGGAACCCCTTGTAAACGACCTCTGCGAAGTGCTGTATGATGCCATCCGACGCTACGATTATTTTTCGGAATTAGAATTTGATGTACAAACACATTCAAGTACTGCTCATGCACTTTTCCTATTGATGGAACTAAAAGCAGCAGAGGCGTTGCCCGCAGCACTCGAACTCTTTCGCCAGCCGGAGGAAGTCTTAGAGTTTTGGCTGGGCGATTTACTCACCGACAATATATGGCAAGTAATTTATGCCATTGGGCAAACGCAATTACCCGTACTCGAAGCTTTTTTAAAAGAACCCCTCAACTACACCTACAGCCGCACCTCAGTCTCCACGGCTATCAGCCAGTTGGCGCTGCACCACCCCACACGGAGGCAAGAAGTGGTGGAACTATACGAAAGGCTGCTGCATTTTTATTTTGAAAAACAGGACGACACCGCAATTGTAGAACTGGATTTTACTTCACTCTTTTTATCAGATATAGTAGATTTCAACGGCACAGAATTAACCCCACTTATCAAACAGTTTTATGATGCTAACCTTGTTGATATGTATTTGTATCGGAGTTGGGAAGAATGCCTCGACGAACTAAACACTCCAGATGACCAGCGCACCCGCTCCGAAAAACGCCCATTGCAATCTTTATTCGAAATCCGCGACGAACTCTATAAAAACGAGCTTTCAATTGATGATGAAATGTACACACAACCACACCCATCCAGCCATACCCCCTTATTTCAACCATTCATACACACCCAACCCAAAACAGGCCGCAACGCCCCCTGCCCCTGCGGCAGCGGAAAGAAGTATAAGAAGTGTTGCGGGAAGGGGGAGTAGGAATTAATATGTCATTTAGCTCGGATATCGGATGCTTTCCTTACATTCATTCTCTAATACAAAACTAAATGCCAATAAACGAAGAAGACATTTTTGGAGGAGGCACTTCCATTGAATTAATAATTCGTTGGCATGACACAATAATTACAGACTTTGACAAGCTAAATTCAAGAACATTTGAGCAACTTAAAACACTTATTGACAGGAAAGAACTCAAATGCTATTTTCTTAAAGTAAAGGACAACGAGCAAAAAATAATTATCCCGTTTGACGACTTAAATTTTCAGTTTGAACTTTATGTTGATTGGGATGAAAAAACTTTCAGCTACAAAGCGAAAGTCAAAAGCAATAAGAAAACCAGAATTGTAGAACCAATAAGTATTCCCGAAGAACGGGAATACTTAATTGAAGAAACGTGCAAACTCATTTTCATTGACATTCAAAAAGCAGAGTTTCCCAAAAAAGAACAGGTTGACCTTTTTGAAAGAATTTTAAAACTTGAAATTCTATCCAAAACCAAAATTGAAAACGACCGAGAAATTTGGGAAAAGTGGATTGATACACAGGATTTATTACTAAAGAGAAATGCAGAGCCTTTAAAGATTAGAAGGTATCATCCACTAATTGAAGTTAAGAACGACAGCGGAGAAACAACACGATACAAATTCAAAGTTGATTTGTTTGTAGAGGAAAGCAACGAATACAAAGAAGTTGAAGAAGAACTACTAAATGAATTTCACATCAATGAAACATTTGACGATGAGGGAAACATACTCTTAAAATTTGATGATATTTTCAGAGGACTTGATGCAGTCATTCATAAAAAGTTTAAAGAAAAAATTGAAAGAGAAAAAGGAATTGCAACAATTCTAAAACTTAAACCGCTTAGTGTTTCTGAAGGAGTTGAGAACTATTTCAAGAGTGCAGGTTATCAGATTTTTTGCTTTGACCAAACCCACCACAGAATTTTAATAACTCCAGTTGGTATTCCATCTCATGTTCTAAACTCATATTTAGAAAGTCAGAATTACCACATCAAAGAATTCAAAGGCGATTATAAAATAATCAACAACGGTGATGACATTACAAAAAACGAGGAGCTAAACAAAAAACATAAATTGCTATTTGGCGGCAATGGATACGGACACATTTTGCCGAAACCTGAAAGCAATGTTTTCACATTGTTTCAGGAGGAAGAGTGGGAACTATCCAGTTTTGCAAATACGCTTATAAGAATTTACGGAAAAGAAAATGTGCTAATGAGAAAGTCAGTTGTGTTTCAAAGAAACACAACTGATAAATTCCATCGCACAACTACTTCCGATTTTACAGAAGATTTTTGGAACGACATCAAAAGAGATTTTTACAATCTTGATTTCAAAGTTGAAACCAACGAAACTACAAGCACACTCTCTTATGAGTTTGAAACAAAAGAGGAATGTCTTGACAAACTGAAACAACTTCAAGCAATAAACAAATTTCAGTTTTTGATTGCACCCGACCAATCCGATTTTAAGTTCAAGGTGAAAACAAATTTGTTGAAGAACAAAACAGAGAAGCAAATATTTCTTGAAAGAATTAATGACTTAGCAAATGTTGAATTTCAAATTGCTATTGGTGGAAAGGATGATGCAAAACGAAAAGATTTTTTACCAATCGGAAAACTCAATGCACATGAATCAGATTTTTCCAGTTTGGTTTTCTCAATTTCATTAAGAAGAAAAGAAGAAGTAAAAGCCGCTAATAAATTGCTTGAATACATTGAGGAGAATAAACCAATCCATCAAGTTGAAGCAAACCTAAGAGGAGACCAAGCAAAAGTTGGTTGGCTATTGCAGGCAATGAAAAAAATTGCGAACCCAACAGACAAGCCAAACGGAAAAGCAGTTAATGAAAAGTTAGGGCAATTCATTTTTGATTCAAGTAAAGCGGAAGAAGTTTTCAAGGACATTACACCGAACAGCGAAGAATGGAATAGAGTTAAAAAAAATGAAATGCTAAAGTTGAATGATTCGCAACGCAAGGCGATTCTATCAGCGTTACATGCAAGAGATTTGTGTTTGTTGCAGGGACCCCCAGGAACAGGAAAGACAACTGTAATTGCAGAATTGATTTGGCAGTTAATCAGCCAAGACCAAAAACAAAAAGTTTTACTGACATCGGAAACCAATTTAGCCGTTGACAATGCAATTGAAAAACTTTTGAATAAGGAACACACTTTGGTTAAACCGCTTCGCTTTGGCAAGGACACAAAGTTTGAAGAAGAAGGAAAGAAATATTCTTTCAACAGAATAATGAAATGGATTGATGAAAAATTTGTTCCGCCAGATTATGTGGAAGATTCTTTAGAAGAAAAGGACGATGAAGAAGAAATAAATCCTGACAACCCTTACAACAATGCAGTTCAAATTTGGATGAATCGTATTGCAGAGAAATCACACAGAGAAATAAATCCAAAGTATTCACAAGCATTGAAAGATTGGGCTATTGAATTGACACAACCTGAAACAGAAATCAAATCGCTTTTCAAAAGCAAATATTTCAAGTATGCAAATGTTGTAGGTAGCACTTGTAGTTCAAGTGGAAGCCGTTCATTTACGGACAGCTATCAATTTATTTTCAATACAAAACCTGAATTTCTAAGAGAACCTGATAAACCTTGGAATAGAATTCCAGTTGAGTTTGAAGCGGTGATAATGGATGAAGCAAGCAAAGCAACACCGCCTGAAATGCTATTGCCTCTTTGCTTCGCAAAGAAGTCAATCGTAATTGGCGACCACAAACAATTGCCGCCAATGCTAAATGAAAAAGAATTCAAAGAAGCATTGAGTGAACTCAAAGACGAGAGAGCAAAAAAACTTGCAGAAGAAATTGACAAGGAATTTGTAGAGACAAGTCAGTTTGAAAGATTGATAATGAATCCGAAAGTTTCAAAGACAATTGCAGCAAGGTCGAACATTCAATATCGGATGCACCCGAAAATAAATAATGTCATAAAGCAATTTTATACAGGCGACACAGACGAAGGACTTGAGCCAGCACAAGAGTTAATTGAACATTCTGAAAGCGAAGATTTGAATAATCCATTTTCAAGACATCACGGATTTTGGAACGATGAATTTATCAAACCAAACATTCACACCATTTGGGTAAATGTGAACGAACCCGAAGAACAAAGCGGAACATCAAGAGTAAATGAAAAAGAAGTTGATGCAGTAAAAAGGGTTTTGCAGTATTTGAAAAACTCAAAAGGTTTTGAAGAATATTTTTCTCATTGGGAGAAAATCAAAAACGAGGATAAGCAATTGCAAGAGCAAGAAATCGGAATCATAAGTTTTTACGGACACCAAGTAAAGAAACTGCAAGATGTTAGACGATTTGCTCAAAAGGATTTAGGCTTACCAATTCGCTTGAAAACAGTTGACAAGTTTCAAGGAATGGAAAGAAATATCATTATCGTTTCAACAGTTAGAAGCGACAAGATTACCAAAGGTGGTTTGCAAGGAAAAAATACTGACATTGGTTTTGCCAAAGCACCCGAACGATTGAATGTTGCTTTGTCAAGAGCAAGACGACTTTTAATTGTAGTTGGCAATCTAAATTTCTTTGAATCATACAAAGACAAAAACGGAACAGCTATTTACAAAAATGCAATTGAAATCATACGCAACGAAGGTTTGATAATTGACGATTACAAGAAATTGAATAAATATAAATGAGCAAAGAGATTGACATAGAAATTTACAAGCACATTTCAAATGAAATGGATGTAGCCGAAATTTATTTAGGACACATTCCGTTTGCGTTCCACTACACACAGGCAGAATACACAGCCACTTGCACAGAAGCATTTCCTTTCAATCCGTTCGACAAAGTGATTTGTGAGTTATTGAAAGTTGAGGAGCAATTAAGTTTTGAAAGCATCGGTGAGATTTTAGGATTGAATGTTTATGAATCCGAAAATCCAAAAAGAATTTTGGACTATGGCGAAAAAGAAATTTTAACGGAAGCACTTCAATCATTAGCGTCAACAGACTTTAGAATGATTGAAGGAGGCGACATAAATTTTTCAAGATGCAGATTAACAACTATAGGCAGAGAGTATGCAGAGAAGAAAAGCAAATTCAAAATCACAGCAAATAAACCTTTTACAATTTTCTTTGACCACACAACAGGTAATCACATACAGGCAAAACAACTTTTCGGATTTACTGACGGCAAACTTTCAGGTAAAGAATTTGCGATTGATTTAGCTGATGAATCAGCATTGAAAGAAATTGCAGCCGTTCAGATTCCTGAAATATATGACCTTGCAAAACAGTATTCATTCACTGATGCAGTTTTGAAGAAGCAGCGAAATTTGTTTGTTGAATTTCCAGTTGCAATTACTTACAACATCAAAGAAAATTCATTTGAGTTTTACTGTTACGATTCAGCAAACAAAAAAATTCACAGACATTTCAACGAATGGTTAAACAGTAATAATATTGTGAAGCAAAATTTATTAGAAGATTTTTCAGCGACACATTCAGCCGTTTCAGTTCCAACAAATAATATTTCAAGTGCAGTTGCAGAACAAGTTTCAACATTTCCTGCAAGCACAAAATTAAACAGCGTTAAAACTGATTTGCTTAAAAAGAAATTTGTTGACGAACAACTTTTCTATTCTTCATTCAATGAGTTGTTCAATTCAAAAGATAAAGTTGAAATCTATTTGTGTTTGCCATTTGTTACAGAGAGCATTTCCAAATCAGTGAGAACACTCATTCAGAATTCAGAGAATGAAAATTCAAGATTCTATTTTGTGTTTCCAGTTCAGGTTTCAGAAAAAACACAGACAGAAATCAATCAATTGAAATCACTTGCTGACGAAGCAGCAAGTTTGCTTGTGATGCAACAGCCAGTAAAATCACTTTCGCTTTGCTGCAAATCGGAAACAGAATCATTTTACATTGAGATTGCATCCAGTTCAGTAAATAATTTTTCCAAGAACTTTTCACAAAGAAAAGTTTGGGATAAGAGAGCAGATAAAATTGGAAATTACTTGCTTGAAAAATTCTCTGATGAATATGCTTTGAAAATTTGTGATGAAGTAAACGGAGCAGTCAACAATGACATTCAGGAAACAGTTAGCAAAGAACATCTTGACGAGTTAGCGTTTTATGAATTCAAACTTGAACCTTTTGCAAACATCGGTAAGCAAGGCGAAACGGTTATCTTGACTTTAGAATTGATTGCCAATTTCAGAGAAGACAGAATTGAAAAGTTAGAGGAGAAATTGAATAATCAGATTGACGATATTGAAACTAAACTTTCAACTGTTACCGATGAAAAAGAATTTGTTGAAATTCAAAAGTCATTTAAAGCAACAACGGCAGAAATAATTTTTGATGATTCAGAAGCGTTCAAAAGATGTGAGAGTTTGAAAACTGTTATTGCAAACAAGAGAGAAGAATTTGCAGAAGCAAAAAGAATTTTCGCTTTCATCATTGACACAAATGCTTTCATCAGAGACCCCGAAATCATTTCAAAGATTCAGGCGAAAAACAAAGTGATAATTGCAGCAAAAGTTCTTGACGAACTTGACGGGTTCAAAGCAAATCCACAGTTAAAAGAAGTTGCTTCAAAAAGTATCAGAGAAATATTTAACGACAAGAACAAAAATATCAGGAGAGCAAAAGCAAATGTGAAGTTGTTACCGCCTGACTTTAACAAGAGAGCACCCGACAATTTAATTCTTGCAGTAGCATTGATGTATAAGGACAACAACGGAATTTTAATTTCAGATGATAAGGGCTTGCATGAGAAAGCAAAAACAGTTGAAATGCAAGTAATATCCTATGATGAATTTATTACCAAATTTGTAACTTCTAAAAAATAAAAAGTATGTCTTGTTTTGAATCATCCAAGTTCCTGAAAAATCCACAAGTGATGAATCAGGCAGTTTTAATAAAAGCGTGTCAAGAGTTAGGTTGGAAATATGAAATTCGCCAAGACGAATTGATTATTCTCAATGCGAATCAGAAAGAAGATTTGAATGGAGAATATCTTTTGAAAGTGAAAGGCGATGTTGTCAGTTACAACAGTTACTACATGAAGAACGCAAAAGAATTTGTTTCAGAATTGCAGCAGCAGTTTTTTAAACTCAATATTGTTTACGCCAAAGAAATAATATTGAAAGAGTTTGAAAGTGTTGGTTTCAGTTTCAAAAGAGATTTTGATTTTGTTGCAACAGCAGAAGAAGTTGACCGCTTTTATATGGTTGGTTATTCCAAAATGGAAAACGAGGAAGAAAACAAAACTGAAATTCAATTTACAATTTTGAATGACGGCAGTGTGGTTACAGATTCAAACTACATTCCAGAGGACATTCATAAACTTGCTGATGAAGCAATGCTAAAAATGGATAACGCTTTCGGAAATAAAAGACGAGAAGGAATTGAAATAAAAAGAAAAGAAGTTCCAATAAAGTATCAAGGTAAAACACAATGCACAGTAAACGGACAATTAAAATCTACAATTAAAATACGCTAACAATGGACAAAACATTTGATGATTTAAGGGTAATGCTAAAAGCAAACTATCCCCTACTTTATTTCGCAACATCAGAGTATGACAGAGTAAAACAGAAAGTAAGACGAATTGCTTTTGATATGAATTTCTCTTTCAATTCTTGGGACATTGTTGAAGGTTTATCTTCTCATACCAAAAACCAAAATAACAAACTTGAAAAGGTTGACAAACATAAATTGCATGGAAGCACAAAAAATGCAACTGCTTTTCTTGGTGAAATAAAAGCACTTATTGAAGCAGAGTTAAAAGAGGAAGCAGAATCAAATAAGATTCCTACTAAAGAAATTTATTTCCTTGAAGATTTTCACAAGTATTTCAGAGATGAAAGTGTTTTGGTTTACTTGCGTAAACTCACAACACTTTTAAAGGGTTCTAACAAACATTTGATTTTGGTTTCTCCATTTCTCAAACTTCCTGATGAATTGGAAAAGTATGTAACGATTGTAAATGTTCCATTGCCTGACAGAGACGATTTAAAAATTCGTTTGAATTTCGTGAAGGACAAAGAAGATGTAAACCCTGACTTAGAAAAATATCTGATTGATTCAGCTTTGGGAATGACGGACATGGAAGCGGATTTAGCTTTCAGGTTAGCAAAAGAAAAAGTTGGTTTGAATAATAAAGAAGCGACAAGAATTATTTCAAACGAGAAAGAACAAATCATTAAGAAAAGCGGAATCCTTGACTACTATCAAGTGAATGAAGACCTTGAAAAAAATGTTGGTGGATTAAGCAATTTGAAAATTTGGCTGAAGCAGAGAAGCAAAGCGTTTGAACTTAAAGCAAGAAATTTCGGACTGAAAGAACCAAAAGGAATTTTGCTTTTAGGAGTTCCAGGTTGCGGAAAAAGTTTGACCGCTAAATGCGTTGCAACAGAATGGAAACAACCATTGTTGCAGCTTGACATCGGAAAAGTATTTCAAGCAGAAGTTGGAAGCAGCGAAAACAATATTCGTTTAGCACTTGCAACAGCGGAAGCAGTTGCACCTTGCGTTTTGTGGATTGATGAAATTGAAAAAGGTTTGAGTGTTGGCGGCGGAGAAAAAGACGGGGGAACAAATTCAAGAGTGTTCTCAACTATTCTGACATGGATGCAAGAGAAAACAAAACCAGTTTTTGTTGTAGCGACTGCAAACAACATTAGCGACTTGCCACCAGAACTTTTACGCAAAGGAAGATTTGACGAAATATTTTTTATTGACTTGCCGACAAAAGAAGAACGGAAAAACATTTTGCAAATCCACCTTAACAAGCACGGACAGAAAAACATTACAGACCTTGACACATTAGCAGACCAATCAAAATTTTTCAACGGTGCTGAAATAGAAGAAACAGTTAAGGAAGCAATGTTTCTTTCCTATGTTGAAGATGCTGACAACTCTCAAATATCAATGCGGCATTTAGAGCAAGCGACAAAACAAATTGTTCCGCTTGCACAGACAATGAAAAGAAAGATTGACGGACTTCGTGAGTGGGCAACGACAAGAGCAAGACCAGCGAGTGCAGAAAGGAATGTTGAGAAACTTGAAGTTGACGAAAAAGAAACTGAAACAAAAGTTGTTCAGACTAAACGGGAGAAACAAGAAGACATATTTTAGGAAATCTCATGCCGTTAAAAACGAAAAAGACCCTGTTGCATTGAAGCGACAGGGTCTTTTATAATAAATATGGCAGCTACCTACTCTCCCGGTTGGTGTACCAGTACCATCGGCCATGGGGGACTTAACTTCTCTGTTCGGTAAGGGAAGAGGTGAACACCCCC
>JANPGE010000269.1:0-3034 GCA_031423805.1 Segetibacter sp.
TCTGCTTCATTTTTAAAGGCTGCTTAGATGAGCTTCTAATGCATTTCTACTTCAAGAAAATTGACGGTTTTTTCGATGATTTTAGTTTTTTCACAGTCTGACGAACAGGGCTTTGTGCAGGTTGGGAAATAGAATTCCGTCCGCCCGGAACCGCTGCTGATTGAAAAACTGTTGATGAAGATAACAACAAAAAGCCAAATAGCATTCCGTCAAGCCCGAACAAAAGCCAAATAGAATTACAAAAAGTTGATTGTTATTCCGTCCGCCCAACTTGCACAAAACCCCATGTTGGCTGCTGTATTATATCGCCATCATGGATTTAAATTGGTCAAGGTTTAATATTTTGTTTTGAAAACCACAATTGTCAAAAGAAGAATGAATGTTGTTTTCTTCTGTCACTAATCTTCTGTCAACATTGTTAGGATTATGCAATGTACCGAATATTAGAGATATGTCAATAACTGTGTTCCATCGTCCATCAGCAACATCTTTTATTGCTTCAACTCCATGTCCAACGTTTTCAAGTAAAAGTTCATTCATAACTAATGCAGGGCAAAAGTCTTGCATAAATTTTATTACTTTATCATAATAATCTTGGTCTTTAACAATTGGATGTTCGGTTATGTTGTATGCTCTGTCAACAAAGCTTTGTGCAACTAAAAAAGAAAGTCTTCCAATTTTCAGTCTATTAAAATAATCTCTACGAAGCTGTTTTTTGTCTTTAAAATATTCCCAATCTGCTTCGCCATTATTTATTGACTTTAGATAGTCTTTATAATTATCTCTGATTTCTTTTTTCTCAAATTCAATCTGGTCTTTGACAGTTCGAACATGCTTATCCATTTCTGCTTGTTCATCTGCTTCGATATTACCAACTAACATTTGAGCCAATGTTATCACTTTGGCATACATCTTAGCATGTTTGTCTTCTGTTCCAAAGAAGTGTCTTTCCAAAATGGCGTTAAGTGGCGGTATAAAGTCAACGTGAATATGTGTTGAAGAATATGTAGTAGATAAACTTACAAGTAACTTCAAAGCACTTCTGCATTCTTGTTTTTCTATCAAAACTTGGTCATTGAAATGACTAATCAATTCCATTGCTGAATTGATTGGAAATAACAAAGTGATGCCGTCTTGTTTGCATTTATGCCTTATAGTGTTTGACATTGCTAACACTTGGGCATCAGTAAGATTTCTGACTAAGTTTCTATAAATATTTGTGTCAAGTATTAGGTCCAATCTTCAAAATTTAGGGTGTCTCAAAATATAGCAGCCAACGATTGCCCGCTTGCCGTTGTTGGGGTATTTCATGTTCCTTCAGCCCGAACTTCAGCACAACAGGGAACGGATGTAAATGTATAAAACAAAAGCTGAACAATGAATTTCAAGCCCGAACAAAAGTACAATAGTGAGATGCTGCTGATGGCTCCAACTTCCCGCCCCAATAACGGCAAACGGTTTGTTGTGCGTTCGTGCTGTTTTTTGTAAGGTTATTTAAAGGAGCAAAAACCGCTTTTGATAACAGTCCGCAGATACAAGAACATTACGCACATTTGTCTTTTGCTGGATTAGTGTGCTTTTTACTCAAACCTACGGTTTATACATCACAAATGAAAAATCCGCATCTGCTGGAGAAGTACCTTGGACTGTGCTAACATATCCAATACCATTGATACTGCCGCTAAACGAAATAAAATAGGGGGTACCCCCATAAATGGTGTTATTTATGCAAGCCAGGAAAATCGAGAACCCAAGGTTTGCGCTGCTTAGGTTGCTGCCGGTGAATTGAATTCGATATAAACCTGGGGCGCTATGTTGTACGCTAAAATTCCCCGATGATGATATTACGGTGGCGTCCGCAAACATAGAGCCGTACGCCACGGCAACCATATTATTAGAACCGGTATTTGGCGTATTTACTGCTCCAACGAGCGTTCCATGCAACTGGGTGGTTGTACCATTACCAACATAAACATCAGTAACGGCAGCGTTGCCAATGTTTACATTGTCGCTTGCACCTACAATAGCACCGCCACCAATAGCTGTTGCGTTGGTTAAGCCGGCTAAAGCAACATCTGCACCGCTACCCAAAGCAGTATTATTTTGCCCCCCCGCATTTGCTGCTCCGGATAAATACCCTAAAAAGGTGTTACCACCCGCGTTTTCAATTCTTCCTGCTGTTTGCCCGTTTACTCGAAAGTTTAAAGGGTTGTTGTCGGAAGTACCAATGTAGTTGGTACCATCTACCGTACCTGCAGAGCCGGTAAGGCCCCATGCATTGGCAGAACCGGGAGGCCCTTGAGGACCTGTTTGAACAGCCCATTTAGATCCGTTCCAATAATAAAAGCCGGGGATAACGGTAGCAGTACCGGTACCGGCTGTTGCAGTATTATACACTATTAATGAAAGCGCAGGCGATGGAATTGTGATGATGTCATTGGTTCCGGTAAGGGCTACCCGTGGCAATAAAAAGCCTTTGTTTGGGCTTTTTACGTCGAGCATAGCGCTGCTATGTGGTTGTGAGCTATTGTTGTTGATGCCCACATTTTGACCAAAAGAGGAGAAAAAGCACAGCATTGAAAGCACAGAGAGGAGCATTGACTTTTTCATAATAGCAGTAAGTTTTGAATTTGCAGGCAAGCGAAAATTTCTTTTCATAAAGTTTTAATTTAAGGAAAGTAAAAAGGCATTAACAGATGAAGGATACATTCAGACCAGAAAAATCAACAAATAAAAGCGGGTGTTTTTGCAAACACTGTTTAGGCTCGTAGATGGCGGATTAATTCACAAGGTAAGTTATATAATCTGTCATAATTAATTTGCGGGTTCGCTATTATATGATGGACTGTGCTCTAGCATGACGCACAACGACAGTCTGTGAAAAAACTCCCGTCCTTCAACAAATATACACATGGCTTTGCAAAGTCACAACATTACAAGAACTTTGCTTCACCTACTTATGGAATACATACAAGGCACTAGCCGTTTTCAGACTTACTTTTCTTCATTGGAGGAACAGATAGCACTCGACAAT
>JANPGE010000270.1:0-5434 GCA_031423805.1 Segetibacter sp.
TAAACTGAATATTCACCACCTGCAACAGTCTGTTAGTAGTTTAAGCGGTGGACAACGCAAAAGAGTGGCTTTGGCGCAAACGCTGATAGATATAGGTTTTGAGCATCAACACACTTTCCTCATTATGGATGAACCTACCAACCATTTGGATGTGGAAATGATAGAATGGCTGGAACACTACCTGAATGGCGAACATGTAACTTTGCTTTTGGTAACCCACGACCGCTACTTTCTGGATGCGGTAAGTGATGAAATATGGGAAATGGAACGCAGCAACCTTTACAGTTACAAAGGTGACTATGCCAACTACCTGGAAAAAAAAGCTGCAAGGATAGAAAGTGAATTAGCAACAATAGATAAAGCCAAAAATACCTATCGCAAAGAACTGGAATGGATGCGCAAGCAACCAAAAGCAAGAACAACAAAAAGTAAGTCGAGGCAGGACAATTTTTACGAAGTAGAAGCTGTAGCCAAAAAGAAAATTGAAGATGCTCAATTGCAGTTAAGTGTAAAAATGAGCCGCTTGGGTGGTAAAATTGCCGAATTGAAAAAGGTCAATAAAAGCTATGGTGACAAAGTAATTATGAAGGGTTTTGATTACACTTTTACCAAAGGCGAAAGAATAGGAGTTGTTGGTAAAAATGGCGTTGGGAAAAGTACATTCTTAAATATTTTGCAGGGCCTTGAAGCTCCTGATAGCGGAAAAATAAATATTGGCGATACGGTCATTTTCGGCAACTTTAGCCAACAGGGGCTTGAGTTTAAAGAAAATATGCGGGTGATAGAATATGTAAAAACATTTGCAGAAAGTTTTCCTTTAGAAAAAGGTGGAAGCCTTAGTGCATCGCAGTTTTTGGAGTTGTTCCTTTTTCCAGGCGATAAACAATATACTTATCTCAATAGCCTTAGTGGTGGCGAAAAGAAGCGATTGCAATTGCTTACCATCCTTTTCATGAACCCCAATTTTCTCATTTTAGATGAACCGACCAACGATCTTGATTTGCCCACACTTGGTGTATTGGAAAACTTTCTTAGTGAGTTTCAGGGTTGTGTATTGATTGTTAGCCACGACCGATATTTCATGGATAGATTGGTCGATCACCTTTTTGTTTTTGAAGGGGATGGAGAGATTAAAGATTTTCCCGGAAACTATAGTTTGTATAGGGAAACACTAAGGGACAGAGAAAAATTACCGGCCAATTTTCTAATGAGAGAAGAAGTAGTAACCCCAAATCCTGAACCAAAAAATAGTAAGACAGAAACAGTAAAACGTGCTACTTTTAAAGAAAAAAAAGAGTTTGAATTACTGGATAAAGAATTGAAAGATTTGGAAATTGAAAGAAAAAATATTGAAGATTCATTTGCATCAATGCCATTTGAACAAATACAAAAAGCAAGCTTGCGCATAAGCGAAATAGCGACCTTGGTTGCAGATAAAGAAATGCGTTGGCTTGAGTTAAGTGAGATAATGGGATAATGTGATAATATGATAATGTGATAATTTTATAATTTGATAATTTGAAAATGTAATACTAGGTTAATGTGATAATGATCAACCAATAAACTAATTAACCAATTAACTAATTAACTAATTAACCAGTAAACTAATTAACCAGTAAACTAATTAACTAATAATTGTTTCCATGAAAAAAATATGTTTAATCCTTGCATTATTGGTTCTTGTAACCGATAGTGGATACTCGCAGGTAAAGAAAAAGATCGCTGCAAAAAGTACTAAAGGTTCTTCTCCAAAAAGAAACGGTACTTCTCGATCAGGAGAAGAGAAAATTATTCCATATCCTATGTACCAAAGAAAGCTACCAAATGGTTTGAATGTTGTTACTGTGCCATTTAGCAGTCCGGGGCTTGCAGCTTTTTACATAGTTGTGAGGGCGGGCAGCCGTAATGAAGTAGAACCCGGCAAATCGGGCTTTGCACACTTTTTTGAACACATGATGTTTCGTGGAACGGAGAAGTATCCTTCGCACAAATACAGCGAAGCATTAAAAAGTACCGGAGCATCAGCAAATGCAAATACATGGCTTGACAGAACAGTATATCACATGACAGGCAATGCTAACAAACTAGATAAAATGTTTGAGTTAGAATCAGACCGTTTTCAGAACCTGAAATACTCCTTACCTGATTTTAAAACCGAAGCAGGCGCTGTAAAAGGTGAGTACACCAAGAATGCTGCAAGTCCTTATGGGCAACTTAATGAAAAAGTAGTTGAGACAGCATTTAAAAAGCACACTTATGCGCATACTACTATCGGGTACTTTAATGATATAGTAAATATGCCAAATCAATACGAATATTCTCTTGAGTTTTTTAAAAGATTTTATCGTCCGGAGTATTCAACAATTATTGTTGTAGGTGATGTAACTCCTGCAAAAGTTGAGGCGTTGGCCAATCAATATTTTGGTAAATGGCAGCGGGGAAATTTTGTTTCACAAATTCCGGCAGAACCTGCACAGACAGAAACCCGTTATGTGCATTTGGAGAAGGCAGGCTTTCCACCTTATATAGGTTTAGAATTTAAATCACCTGCTTTCAACGATTCTGACATTGATATTGCTGCATTAGATGTGTTGTCTTCTATTCTGTTTTCAGAAAAAAGCGAGTTGTATAAAAAGTTGGTGCTAAATGAACAGAAAGCAAGATCGTTATCCGGTTCTTTCAATTATACAATTGACCCGTATTTATTTTCTATTGGTGCATCGTTGCGAAAAGCAGAAGATATGCAGTATGTAAAAGATGAAATAATGAAAGCATTGGAAGCAGCCAAGATAAACATGCCTGATCAAAAAATATTGACTGAAACAAAAAGCAGGATTAAGTACAGCTTTGCAATGGATAATGATACTCCCACAAATATTGCAGAATCACTTGCAAACTTTGTCTGGCTTACCGGCAATCCTGAATCTGTAAATAGATTGTATGCGCTGTATGATAAGGTTAAGGCCGAAGATGTAATGAGAGTAGCCAATAAATACTTCGTAACTACTGCACTTACCGTTTCGAGTATTTCTGCATCAAAAGAGAATGAAATTAAATAATTACAGAAAGAAATTAAAACCAGTTTTATGCTACGTTTTATAAAAATATTGTTGATTATAATAGGGATGTATGCTCCTGCATATGCCCATGAAGTTGTTGAGTTGAAGATACCGGGCTCTAATAAAGTTGTTGTCAAATTTATGTTTCGCAATGGATCTGTTTGTGACCCTGCGGGTAAAGAAGGGCTTACTAAACTTACAACAAGTCTAATAACAGAAGGTGGCACCAAAAACCTGACCCAGCAGCAAATCACAGATATTATAAATCCATGGGCTGCTTATTATTATTCTTCTACAGACAAGGAAGTAAGCATTGTTACCTTTGAAGTGCCGCTTGTTTTTTTGGATAAATTTTATCCAATCATCAGGGATTTAATGCTGACTCCATCCTTTACTCAAAGCGATTTTGACAGGGTAAAATCTAATCAGCAGAATTATGTTGATGAAGTCATTCGTTCATCCTCTGATGAAGAATATAGCAAGAAAGCTTTGGAGGACATGCTTTTCAGAGGAACAAATTATCAGCACCTGACCTCGGGTACTTCCAACGGTTTGAAAAACATTACCCTGAACGATGTTAAGGAGCATTACAAAAAATATTTTACATGGCATAACCTAACGATTGGGATTGCCGGTAATTACCCTACGGCTTTTCTTGCAAAATTAAATGCTGATGTCAAGGGTTTGCCAATGGCTAAACCAACAATACCCGAAAGTGGCAAACCATCACCATTGCAAGGTATCAATGTTGAAATCATATCAAAAGACAATGCGCTTGGGTCTGCAATATTTGGCGGCTTCCCCATGAATATAACAAGAGCAAATGATGACTTTGCTGCATTGATGATTGCTAACTCATGGATGGGTGAGCATCGTAAATCCTATAGCAGGTTGTATCAAAAAATTCGTGAAGCAAGATCTATGAACTATGGGGATTATACCTATATTGAGTGGTACGAGGCAGGAGGTAATAATATGCTGCCGTCACCAGGAGTGCCACGTTCATCCAACTATTTTAGTTTTTGGTTAAGGCCAGTGCAAACAGCTAAAGGACTAAAAGGTCAATACCCTGAATTGTCAGCAATTAACATAGGTCATGCACATTTTGCGTTGCGAATGGTAAAAAGAGAATTGGACCAATTGATCCAAAATGGACTGACCAAAGAAGACTTTGAATTGACCAAAGAGTTTTTGCGCAGCTATATAAAACTATACGCACAAAGCCCCGGCAAACAATTAGGCTTTTTGTTGGATTCTAAGTTTTATGGCCGCACAAACTACCTGACGGAAATGGATAAACTCCTTGAGAAAACAACTTTGGCCGATGTTAATAATGCAATAAAAAAATATTGGCAGACTAATAATATGGACATTGTAATTGTAACTGATAAATCAGAAGCAGCAGCCCTTTCTCAAAGCCTTCAATCAGGCGAAGTATCGCCAATGGCTTATTCCAATTCTCTTAAAGCTTCACTTGCTGCATCAATACTTGAAGAAGATAAGCTTGTTGAGAATTATGGCTTTCCCGTAAAGTCTGTTAAAGTAATAGATTCTGATAAAGTTTTTATTTCTAAATAGTGAAGAGTGAGGTGTGAGTAGTGAGTAGTGAGTAACAAAACAGAACCATTAAACATTACACTTATCCTTTTACACTTAACACCTTACACTTCATAACTCTTAATTCATAACTCTAAACTCATAACTAACCATGGAATTACTCGGCGTAGGTTCAAGAATAGTACATCCTGTATATGGTGCAGGTGTTGTAACTAAGTTGCACAAAAAAGTTTATGACATTTGCTTTATAGAGCAGGGAATCAAGATTGTTTCCAAAGAATTTGAAATGGAAATTACAGAGCGGATAGAGCCGGAATACAGCGTTTCATTTAGCGAAGCTGAAGATGCGCTCATTAAAATATTACAAGAGTGGGGCGGGGTACAGGAAGTTGTATCTTTAGGTGATCGTTGGAAAAACGGAATGATGATACTAAGGCCTGGTGATAAGACCCTGAAAGAAAAGGAAGTGCCTTTAGAAGTATTTTTTCATAAAATAGTGATGCTTCGTGACAGGTTAAGAGTGATGGAGCAAAAGATAAATGCCCATAAAATTTTTACCGATGAAGAGAAGGTAGACCTTCAGCAATATATAACCCGGATATATGGTAGCCTCACTACATTCAATGTGCTTTTTAAACACAAAGGTGATCAGTTTGAGGGAGATAAATCGGTTTAGAGTTTAATGTTTAATTGATAAATAGCAATACATAGGTTACACTTTTTAGTGTAGCAGAACATAGGTAACAGTTTTCATAGTTCTTTGACATAAAATGTTGATACTCACATAAAATCATTATGAATGAGTATGAACAAAGACA
>JANPGE010000271.1:0-6477 GCA_031423805.1 Segetibacter sp.
ATAATTGATGCATTTTTAATGGGCGAGGCGCAATTGCACGAAATAGTCCTTCAAAAATGCCTCTATGAAAAACGAAAGAAAAGAGAAAATATGTTCCAAACTATTAGAAAATGTAAAAGTTAAGTTGACGCTAATGCGCAATATGCGGGACAACGGCGCTGCTGATTATGCTTCTTTCAACTAACACCCACAAGGGCAAAATCATTCTTTAGTTTACCGGTCGGAGACCTGCTTTTCATGTTGTATTGAAGTTGCGCTACACTTAAACTTAAACAAGCTTCAGGAACACTTACGCTAGCTGGGGGCAATACTCTTGTTAGCAGCAGGCAAATGTTCACGATGCCCTTGGGTTGAAAGTAAACCATCTTCCATTGATGTTCTCACCTGTATAAATCACGTAGTTATTAATCAATTCAGACAATTTCTCCTTTAGTTCTGTTGATTGAAATCGAACTTTGTCTCCAACTTTAATCGAAAGATATTTATCATTTGGATCAATTAAATGCACATATTCATTCCCGCTCTCTTTATGAAACACTAATCTGACATCAACAGCATTCATTTCTATTGCAAGAGTTGCGATCTCGATAATTTCAGTTGTTGCGGCAAAAATATTTTGTAACTGCAAACATTCATTATAGATAGCAGTGTAATTTTCATTATCATCTTCTTTATTTATAAGCATTCCAAATTCTATGTTATTAATCATAGAATAATTGTATAAGTTCATTGACGTGAGTATAGCGACATTTTCATTTAAATAGCATTTTGAATGTAAAAATTCATTAAAATGAAGAACGATGCCATTTGACAAAAACCAATCTTTAGCGTGAATGGAAAGTTCTCTTTCTCTGCATACTACCGTAATTGATATGGGCGATTCTTTTAGTTTTCTCTCGATTAATATTTTAAATCTTTCAGGAATTTGAACATATGGTGTAACCAAAATAATGAACTCGTTAGCATCTTTTAGCAGAAGCTCAAGTGAATAAGATATTTCGGTTGTGGTTGCAAATTTCGCCATGATAATCTAAGTTAACCGAAAAATTGACAAATGTTTTCAGGGTAGTTGTTTAAACTGTGCGCATTGCTTGCTGCTAACTCATAAATAGACAAAAGTTTTTACCACTCAAAATATATTTCAATAAACTTTCAAATCTTTCAAAATCAATAACAACAGAAAATACGCAGATGCAAACTGTTTTACGTGTCTTGCGGCAATACCGGACCTATTTGTTTATAATAGTATTCCCTTTGCTAAACTACAATTTTTTATCATAAAAACTTTTTCCTAAAATATTTTTTCCAATAGTTCTATATCTCGTATAATGCATAAACAAAAAAGCCCATCGTTTTCAGAACGAGCTTAATGGGAAACTACCGACCGAAACCTCCCGACCGGAACAAAAACATTATCCAATACTATAGTAATATACATTTGCTCATTCATTATGAAAGATGCAAACAGCAAATGGCTCCGTGAACAAACCCGGTTACTTGGGTTTGATTTCTGTGGCATTGCCAAAGCTGAATTTTTAGAAGATGATGCACGCAGGTTAGAAAAATGGTTACATAATAATATGCATGGCAAAATGCAGTACATGGAAAATCATTTTGACCTTAGGACCAATCCATCATTATTGGTTCCCGGTGCTAAGAGTGTAGTTACGCTGTTATGCAATTATTTTCCTGCAGAATATCAAAATAACAATGCCCCTAAAATAGCAAAATATGCCTACGGCAACGATTACCATGAGGTAATAAGAAGCAAGCTGAAAGTATTGCTTCAAAAAATGAAAACCGAGATTGGTGAAGTAAACGGAAGGGGATTTGTAGATAGTGCCCCTGTGCTGGAACGTGCATGGGCAACCAAAAGCGGTTTGGGATGGGTGGGTAAAAACGGCAACCTCATCAACAAACAATCGGGTTCATTTTTCTTCATAGCTACCTTAATCATTGACCTGGAACTGGAGTATGATGATGCCTTTGCTAAAGACTATTGTGGCAGTTGTACAAGATGCATAGATGCCTGCCCCACAGAAGCAATACTTGATAGCAAAGTAGTGGATGGGAGTAAATGCATCAGCTACTTTACTATAGAACTTAAGGATGCACTTTTGCCTGATGATATGAAGAACAAATTCAGCAATTGGATGTTTGGCTGCGATGTATGTCAGGATGTTTGCCCCTGGAACCGATTTTCAAAACCCAATAGCGAAATACAGTTTACCCCACTGCCACAAATACTCAACTTTACCACTCAAGACTGGGAAGAACTCACAGAGGAATCATTTAAAACTATCTTCCAAAATTCTCCGCTTAAAAGAACAAAGTTTGAAGGCATAAAACGTAATCTCAAATTTTTGAAAAGAGGGTAGAGTTATTAATTGTTAATTATTAATTATGAGCTATGAACTAAGAACTATGAGCTATGAACTATGAGTTATGAGTTATGAACTATGAGCTATGACTTCAGCTGAAACCAAACATTGAACATTAAACCCTAAACTCTAAACCCTAAATAATAAACATTAAATATTAAACTCTAAACTTTAAACCCTAAACAATAAACATTAAACATTAAATCCTAAACCATCATATCGTTAATCCCAATCGCATAATTATTCGCCGGAAGTTGCTGTTGTATTTCTCCAACAATAACGGGTCAACCGGCTGAACTGGCTCGACATACCAATATGGATTGTAGGTTTCCTTTACCTGTTTCAGATTATATCCTGCTGAAAAATTGAGGCTGGTATTATTCTTAAACATTACCTTATACCCCATTCCAAATTCATAATATAAACCAGGTTTAGATGTTGAAGATTTATACAAATAATCTGTTGATTGCAGCCACCTGAAATTGATGCCTGCATCAGTATAAACGAATAGCTTTTTAGGACCATTAAAAAAATCTCTTTGCAGCGCAAGGAATAATGGGATGGTTCGCTTTTCATAAAAGTCAAAACCTATTCCTATACCTGCAAACCATTTGTCTTTTTTAAAACCGTTTTTTGTTTGCACAGCAAAGGCATTCTTCGCTTCTCCAACTACAAGCGCTACATTGTTTACAGAACTGAAAACTGCTTTAGAATTTTGCTTTTGTGCTGTTGCATAATAACATTGAAAAACTATGATACAACAAAGAATATACTTCATGAAAAAGATTTTAAGATTAGCCCAATACCAAACATTTAGCTTTTAGTAACCAATTCTACTTCTTAATACAAGATTAGAAGGATTTGAATAATCATATTGATACACACCATCAGTTGCAACAACTATAGCATTGTTATTCAGTGTAATGATATCATAAGCATTAATACTGGAAATAGTTTGCAAAAGTTGCAAATTGTTAGGATCCGTTGCATCATATACTTTTAGGCCTGCAATACCATCACATATAAAAAGATAATTTCCAGATTTTGAAAGTCCATGAGGATTGGTAAGCGGATAGGTTTTGACAAGTGTTGGTGACTGCAAATCCTGTATATTCAAAATCTCTAATTGATTAACACCAACTGCACAATTAGTACCGGTTCTTAGTGTTACATAAGCATTATTACCATCAGCTATAACAGGATCACAAGCTGTGAGATGAGAAAACTGCGATACAAGGGTAGGGTGAGCAGGATCAGTAGTTGAGTATATAAACATGCCTGTAGAAGAGCCTATAAAAAGATTATTTTGAAACGGATAAATGGTTTCTATTCTCCACCCAACTTGTATCATGTTACTGAAAACAGGGTTCTGTGGTTGAGAAATGTCTATGACGTTGAGTTCCATATTGGTAACCGTGTATAAATAATTATTCATTAACGTAAACCTTGCCATAGAACCTGCAATACCAACCGGGGCATTTAAAGAAGATGAGCCACCACTTGATGAGGAAAGTAAAACAACTTCATTCATAGCAAAGTAATCGTAGTTATTACGGTATTCAATTGTAGTATCTTTTTTTATCCATCCTGTTATAACAAGAGATGTATCACCTACAAAACCATTGTTATAAACCCTTTGGGGAAAGGCGTTTTCTACTACTTTCTTTACCTGAACATTCATTGGGTTACTGATATCTATTGCAAGCAAATCGCGGTACATATCTGCGTATAAAACATTACCTTTTACTGCTAAATCAACATTTCCCGGAATTGGGATAAAATACTTGTTGATAGGATTAGATGGATTTGAATTGTCAATAACATGAATGCCTTTATCCACTTCATTCAGAAAAAGATAATTTCCTAAAACAAATATTTTACCCGGCGAAACAACAGGTTTTGGTGCTTCATTCTTTACACCACTTCTTGCTGCTGCTTTAGTGGTATAAATAGGCGAAAAAATATTGTACGTTTTTGTTTTAGTATCCTTTAAGCAGGATTGCATTAATACCATACTGAAAATAACAGCATAAATACCTGGTTTAAAAATTGACTTTAGCATAGTTATAAGTATTTATTTAAAAAAGAAATTTGTTTTTATTCCTGTGAAAAAGAGATGTTGTGGAGTTGAGACAACAGGCTTAACCAAATTATTTATTTGATACTGTAGGACAGGTCCCAATTCTATTTCATTGCGATTCTTATTTTTCCAACCCCACATTGCTCCGGCATTTACTGATATATTAAAATGGTGAAACTGTTTTTTATCTTCATATAAAATTCTACTTCCTTTATTATCAAATAGTGCTTTGGTTCCCACCAAATAACCTGGTGCTATACCTCCCAATAACCTGAAACTGTGGCTGGCATTCTTATTCATTTTATAAGAAACCAGAATAGGCGTTTGTAACAGATGATAGTTGTTTTTATACCCCGCTATATTCTCATAAGTGTAGTAGTCGTTTATTGAAATATCCTGCAGGAAAGCAGCATTAAAATTACTTGCAGAACGGTTTATCTTGTTTCCCACTCTTGAACTAGTCTGATAGAAATGATAATTTACCCCAACCGAGAAATCAAACTTTTTATTTAGTGGCTTACTTATAAAACCACCAACACCAAATGAATAAGACGTTGTAAAACTTAATGGTGTTGACGTATTGTTTCCGAATGTTGAAACAGGAGGAATAGAAAGGCTTGAATTAACATCCATATTTTTTCCATTGCCAAACTGTAGATTATCAGAGATGCCTGCAAGTATATTAATTCCAACCTTCCATTTTGGCTTTTGTAAAGGTTGTTTAATTAAACTTTTGTTGGCAACCAAAAATGTATCAGTTACATTTTTTACTAAAGGTTCTTTAATAATACTATTTGAATCACTCTTAGTTTTTTCCAAATTTTTAGAAGTGATTTCAATTTGTTTGTTTGATATATTCTCTACACTTAAAGATTTTTCGAAAGAAGTTTTTTCTATTTTATGATCACTCGCTACTTTACTGTCAAAAGATGATTGTACTATTTTTTGTTTTGTTTGAATATTTTTATTGAGTAAAAATTTCGCCTCTGCTAACTTCTTATTTATAACCAATTGCTCTTTATAATTATTACTAGTAACAGGTTGCCTTTTAATTCCCATTTCAGGTACATTATTGTCATGTTTCTCCACTAAATTTGAGTTGATGGGTTTTGTGGTAATGGTATTGTCCTTCACCATATCTTTTTTCAACTTTTCATTTTCCGGGTCGATATTCTTAATAGTATTTGAAATTGTAGTGTTTTCATTTTTACTACCCATTTTTTTATGCTCTCTATTTAAAATCCATAGCCCAATTGCCCCGCACAAAATAGCAGTTGAGAAAAACCAAAATATTGCCCTGCGCCTTTCCTTCTTTTTAGCTATTCGTTTTGCAACATTGTTCCACACCGCATCATTTGGTTTTATGCTGAATGTCTCCATTGTAGCCTGAATATTTTTTTCAAATTCATTTGCTTGCATAAACCACATTTTTATTTCCAGATGAATTTTTTATCCAACTTATAAGCAATTGCCTTGCTCTCATATACTGTGACCTGGATGTATTATCAGATATACCAAGTAACTGCCCTATTTCAACATGATTATAACCTTCTACTGCATGCAAATTAAATATTGTTTGATAACCTGTCGGTAATTGTCTTATTAATTCTGCAAGTTCCTTAGCATTTACATAAACTTCAGGGTCTTCAGTTGTGATGATAGTCAAATCAACTGTATCAAAAGATAAATCATGTTGATACTTACGATTCTTTTTAAGATAATTAAGGGCAGTATTGACCATGATACGCCTAAGCCATGCACCTAATTCACCATTGTTATTGTATTGATGCAAAAATGTAAAGGCCCTTACAAATCCCTCCTGCAATACATCTTCGGCATCGTGCAAACTTTTGGTATAACGGTAACAAACGCCCAACATTTGCTCTGCAAACTCAACATAAAGCTGCTTTTGCGCTGAAGGTTTGTGCTTCAGGCAATCTTTTACAAGTTGAAAATGATCGCTCATTATAGGCATTCAGCAGGTTGACATAGCAATACTGCTGACCGTTGCATTAA
>JANPGE010000272.1:0-4981 GCA_031423805.1 Segetibacter sp.
ACATTAAACGGGTCAAAGGCCAAACCGATACCAAATGATGCAGCAGACTGCATATAGTCTTTTGTAAAAATTGCCTGATAGGTGCCCAACAATAAAAATCCCAGGTAAAGAAACTTGTTGAAGGATGTTTTCATTTTGTAATTTTTTACAAAAATGAATCAGTAATTTTTATAGAAATTGTACTTTCAGGACATTACAATATTTCCCAAACAATTTTATCGCCATCCACCATGCTTACTTCCCTGAAAAAGTGACGGGGATTTTGGTGGGTCAACTTTTGAAATTCTTTGATCAGGTAAGATTGGTCGGTGTAATTGTTTTCGTAAGTAATGCTGGTCAGCGATTTCTTTTCACTGGCTTTTAGCTTTGATTTCAGCACATTTCTAAACCTGGCGATACGCTTATAATCCGATGGGGAGCAAGCCATTGTTTTAGTAAACAATCTTTGAAAAGTCTTTTGATGTAAACCCAATTGTTCTGCCACTTCCGGAACTGAATAATCCCTGTCTGCATCGGCCAACATGGCCACTGCTTTGTCTATTATGGCATAGCTTTCTTTTTCTGATAAAATAGATAAAAGAAATTCTTCCAACACATCCTGTACATGATCGGTAGCAAATAGAGTAGGAGCCTGCTTTACCCAAAGCGGCTGTGTAAAGGGCTGTGAAAAACCAGGAGCAACTTTTATAAAATCAGTTTGCAGAAATCTATTGATACCAACAGGTTTAAAAATAATGGAAATTTCATCCACCTTTCCTTCGTAATCTATCGACACGGGTCTTGTATATTTACCCAATATCTCAATAGAATATTCATTGACAGGTTGTGTGGAGCCTTGAATGTTTACATGAAAATCGCCGCGGGTTATATCTACTCCTTTAAAAAAAGACAACCCCACGTTAGTATGTGGAAATGCAAGGTAGCGGGTTCGTTCACCGGGTTGAGCACTGAAAGAATAAATAGTATCAACAAATTGCTGAAGGACAGCAGATGTTGGCGTAAATATTTGTAGCAAAGCATTAGCTTATTTGCATAAAGATAAAATTATTCTGCTACTGCTGTTGTGTTGCATAATGGAGTGAAACTAAAATTTTATGCCGCTTTTGGTGTCTTCTCCAACAGCATCCACCATATGCTGTGTTTGCAGGTGAAGATCACCTGCAAAGCCGAAAACGAGTTAGATTATCCATTTGTTTTGGTTTTAAGCTCCGCAAAAATGTTTTTTAAAACATTGCCGATAACATTAGCCTTTTCATCAGCGTTTATTATATCTCCGTATAGTTTTTCAAGTTGAAGTTTGTCATTTACTTTAACCCAGTATTTAAATTCTTCAAATTGTACAGTAAGGCTGGTGGCAATATTAAATGTATTAAGACTGTCTTTTTTAAATCCATTCATGTGTATCATCAGTCGGGCTGAAAATATCTCTATGTCTTCACGTAAATAAGTCGCCCTAATTATTGAAGATTTCTTCTTTTTTTCTACATCAGCATTCAAACGTTCTATACGCATTTTAATTAGCTCAAACCCTTCACTATTTTCACTTTTTCCATTTACTAATCCTACCTCTTCCCATTTTAAAAACAGTTCTTCAAAGTTTTCCCTAATGGCTTGTCTGTACTCTTCAAAAAAATCCTTTAAACAATCATTGAACAACGACACAATCAGTTCATCTGTTTTGGCTTTAGCATCAGCCTTGCTGCCCAGCTTTTTTTTCCAAAGTGATATTTCTTTTTGTATGTCATCGGCTTCTTCTATGCTTTCTCCATTGGCAGCTTTGATGCTTAGCTCCAGGCTCCATTCCAACTGTTTGGCTATGTAAGTTACAAAGGCGTTTAGGTCGCCGCTGTCTGCCTTGTTAAGTGCAAATAAATAAAGGGTTTTATCACTCGATTTTATAACTACAGGAGGAAAATTGTTTTGGAGCAACACGTAGTTCATCAGCAGACGGGCTAACCGTCCGTTACCATCATCAAAGGGGTGTATTCTTACAAACTTATAATGAAGCAATGCAGCTAATGCTACCTGGTGCAATTCGTTTTTTTCTACTTCTTCTCTGTACCAGTTAATTAGTTCCCCCATTAATATGGGCGTGTCTATGACGGAAGCATACTCAAATATTTGTCCATTGCTTAGCTCGACAGAATTAGGGTATTGTTTGTAAAACCCCGGCGTTATCAATCTTTTTGTTGGTTGTTTATCCTCTGTAATTGCTCCTTTCCAAAATGGTTCAACCAGTATTATTTCGTTTAGGTCTCTGATGTTTGATTCAGTAAGAATATGTTCTTTATTTGCAGCCCATTCCTGAATAAGCAGCAAGGCTACATTGTGCGCCTGCATTTCATCCCACTCTCTTTTGGTATGGTCGCCCGTTGTTTTGCCAAATAACAGCAATAGTTTAGTTTCTCCATAAGTCAGCGTACTTCCTTCAATATGGTTGGAGTTGTAATTGAACTCTAATAAAAACTTTTGGTCCAGCATCTTTTGCCACTCCGGCTTCATAGGCAACAAAGCTTGTAGTGTAGCTCGTAAAGTTTCTATTTTGTTGATTGTGTTTTGCATAATTCTATTAATAGTGCCGATAGGGCAAAAAGATGAAAATTACTTGTATTTTGCTATGAAAGGCTTTGTTGCCTTTTCTAACATAAACATAGCATTAACTACCTTTTCTGTAATGAGATTTACTTGTTCAGGTTCGCTTTTATATCCTCCATCTTCGTAGTCCTTTCTGACACTGCAAACACGATAACCCTCAAGATCTGCCCATTGCAAGGCATCTCCAAACGCTTTTTCTATTTCTTCTGAATGTTCTCTTAGTTCATTTAATATTTTAAGATTTTCCTCTTCAGAACCTTTCCCCCGATCGATACGTAACTCAATTCTTGTACTGAATTGATTAGCCCAAGCCACATATTGCATGCCTCTAACTCCTGATGTGGCTCCAATCCATGAATCTTTTGAAGGAGATATAGCACTGAATGAGGTAAGGCCGTTCTTTTTTGCCCGGCTTAATAATTGCTCCCAAAAACTATAACGCAAGTTAAATCGCTGTGCATCCTCTTTTTTTACCTGGCCAAGGTCTAATGATTCTTTACTTGGACCCATAATTTTTGTCAACAAAGGAGCGGGGGCAGATTCGCCTATTTGTATAGCTTCCAATTTCAAAAGAAAAAATTTACAACCATTTGAACCCTCATTTAACCAATTGATGGCATTTACATGCTCTGTTCGTGGATACTCAACAATCCAAATGGCTGTTTTGGCTTCAAAAGAAGATAGGTATGTTATCAATTTTCCCAAATGATCATGGTCTGAATTTCCAAACTGATTTTCGACAATTACAATATTGCCTTCCATGTCTTCAGCTTTAATGTCTAC
The DNA here is from genome assembly GCA_031423805.1 of Segetibacter sp. GTDB lineage: Bacteria > Bacteroidota > Bacteroidia > Chitinophagales > Chitinophagaceae > Segetibacter. The sequence goes on from JANPGE010000272.1 coordinate 3,379, forward strand.
GTTAAAGCTACCTGTACTTTGTTCTCTAAATGCATTGGTAAGTTGAATGCCGATAATGTCTCCAATTACATCTATATTATCACAAAGCCATGGCGTTAAGTCCCTGTCTTCGTATTGCCATACATCCTTTGCTTTCAGCCTTGTTATTTTAGTTATTTCTTTCATGATTTTAGTGGTCTCTAATATTTTCAAATTTAATTACTCGCTTCCCCCATCCACAACCCTCACCTCTTCCTCCGTCAACCCATACAACTCATACACAAGGGCAATTATCTTCTTATCGGTATACGCAGTGCGTTGGTTTAGTTGATTAAGTTTGTTATTGTCTGTAGTGAATTTTATAATGGTTTATGAAATCTAAGTCAAATATAAAATATTCCTCTGTAAAGATTCATAGAAACAACAATATAAATCTATTATTTTGGAAATATTTATTTACCAATATTATTCGGGGAGCACTTGACTACTACTTAATCTATGAAAGAATATTTTGTCTCCCTACCTTTGCCCCATGATTCAAGCCGGCACTTACAACACACTTACTGTTCTTCGTACTGTAGATTTTGGTGTTTATTTAGATGATGGGGGAGAAGGCATTTTGCTGCCCAAACGTTTTATGCCCGAAGGGTTAAAGATTGGTGATGAATTAAAAGTGTTTGTTTATCACGATGGTGAAGGGCGTTTGATAGCTACTACCCAACATCCCAAAGGTGCTTTGGGTGATATTGCAAATATGCAGGCTGTTACCGTTACCGAGCATGGTGCATTCTTAGATTGGGGATTGATGAAAGATATTTTTGTGCCTAAAACCAAGCAGCTAAGCGGTATGCGGCAGGGTGCATATTATCTTGTAAAAATTTATCTTGACGAGCAAACGGGCCGTGTAGCAGCTACAGAAAAGATTGAACCTTTCTTAAGCAACGACAACCTTACAGTAAAAGAAAAAGATGAAGTAGATCTTATTGTTTATCGTCGTACAGATATTGGTTATTTGGTTATCATCAACAATATACATACAGGTGTACTTCACCACAATGAAATATACCAAACCATAGGTGTTGGCGACAAGATGAAAGGCTTCATAAAAACAATTCGCCCCGAAAACAAAATTGATGTTTCTATTGGCAAAATGGGTTACGGCAGAATAGAAGGCGAAGCAGAAAAGATTCTCCGTTTATTAAGCGAAAACAACAATTATCTTTCCTACTACGACAAATCATCCCCTGAAGAAATCTATGAATTCTTCGGTATGAGTAAAAAAGCATTTAAAATGGCCGTTGGCAACCTGTTTAAACAGAAAAAAATAGAACTCACCAAAACGGGGATTAAGAAGGTTTAGGAGGTTTGTTAGTTCAAGAGGTTTAATAGTTCAAAAGGTTTATTGGTTAATTAATTAATTAGTTTATTGGTTAATTAGTTAATTGGGTTATTAGTTTATTGAACAATGAATTAGCTAATAAACTGTGCGTGCCTAAAATAGGTTGACAGATTTATGAATGGTTACTGTTCTTTTTCAAACAAATTTAGTTGTTTTGTAATTGAAGCATCTGCACCCAGTTTTACTGTGTAAATTTTCAATTTGGATCTTTTTTCAACCGGCACT
>JANPGE010000273.1:0-19828 GCA_031423805.1 Segetibacter sp.
GAGCTCCCAACAACAAGCCATTGTACGCTTCGCATTGACAAAACAAAAAGAACAATAAAAATATTTTATAACAAGAAAGGTTATTAACAAAAACTTGAAAGTTGAGTGAAATCTGTCAACTAAAATCATGGAGCTTCAAACTCACAACTCACAACTCACAACTCACAACTCTTTCAACGCTGCAAGGTATATTTTTTTGATGCTGTTTTTTTCTTCAGCATTACATATTGCTTCAATTGCCGGTTGCAGTTCCTTGTTATGTTTTGTTTTCAATTTTAGAATTTCTCCTAAAGCATAAGCGGCGCTCCAACGGACTACAGTGCCTTCATGTTCGCTGTTGGTGAGGAGGTTTTTTATTGCCTCATTCAATTTGTCTTTGAACAAATACGCCACGTTGCCAATCACCTTAGCTGATTCCCATTTTATTCTTGGAGCCTTTGCGGTCAAAGTTACGGTTACAAACTGAAAGCTCTTTTTGTCAACAATTGTGGATTTTTGCTTTGAGGCGAATTCTAAGGCTTCAACACAAGTAGCTTTGGGGGAGTCTTTAGCATTTTCTGCAAATGCAATTAATTGGGCGGTTGTAATTTTATTTTCCAATAACCAATTGCTCAATGTTTCTGTTTGGGCTTTTGCTTTTATGGTTTTGTCCTTGAATAATTCAGCAATCATTAGGTTTCAATTTCAAATGAGATATTAATTTTCTCTTTCGTATTCTTCATCTACTAGTAGATTTCTTCCATCAGCAGCAGTTGTTGCCAACTCATCACATCTGTTATTGAATGGATTGTCTGCATGACCTTTTACCCAATTAAAGGTGATTTTAAAATGTTTTGAAAGGGCATGATAACGCATCCAAAGGTCTTTGTTTTTTTTGCCTCCGGCAAAATTGGTTTTGACCCATTTGTCAAGCCACCTTAGCTGCACAGATTTGACAATGTATTGACTATCTGTATAAATTGTAATCGGGATATCCTTGCGGGTCAATGCCTCCAATGCGGAAATTACGCCAAGCAACTCCATGCGGTTGTTGGTAGTTTTGCGGTAGCCTGCACTTAGTTCTTTGCGGCTGTTACCAAACATAAGGATGGCACCATATCCACCCGGGCCTGGATTGCCACGGCTGCTGCCGTCTGTATAAATGATTAGTTGATTTGTTGCTGACATTTGTTCGTTTGTTGTTTCTTATTGCTTTTTTTTGAACCAGCTAGGGCTTGGTTTTGTTTGAAAATGAAACTATTTTATTAATCTTGAACTAATTGCGGATTGAATATCTTTAATAATAGCCAAAATAGTAAAAGGAAAATAAAGACAGCGAATATTAAGAATTTTATCTTCTTTGTTTTGAGTTGGAGTGCTACAAAAAATGAAATAAACATACACATCAAAGGAATTGAAATTATGCCTTTAATGCAAAAAAAGATTCTTTCAGAAAATGTTATACCGTCAATAGTAGGAAACCTTATTATTTGGAAGAATAATTCCGCAATAAAGCAAATTAGAGTACTATAAAGAACTAATTGAACAATCGTCTTCGTGCTGTCAAGTTCCAGAATCCTCTTCTGAAGTAAAATAAAAACAGTAATTGTCCAAATCAAAATTGCTAACCCGCCAATATTTATTGGAGTATAAGGAATGTTTTCAGGAAAATCTATCGGAGAATAAAATAAGAGAAGATAGTTGAACAGAAGTCCAAATAATAACAACCCACTAAATTTTAAAATAATAGTTTTCACTTCTCAAGTTTATATATTGTGGATGTCTTAGAATCTTTCTGTGCAACACCTTGAATATAGTTTCCTTCGCGGAACTAAACAAAGCAAAGAAAAAGACCAATTGAAAGACCAATGTTGAATGGTGCGACGCCTATGAAGTAACATAAATGAACAAATGCTCGTAACAAAAAAGATTCGCTTCGGACAACTCATAATTCTTCACTCATAACTGATAATTCATCACACCTGAAACACCCCCAACTTAAACTCCTCCATCTTAGGTTGGTGATTAGCAGCGGCTATTCCTTCGGCTATAACTTTACGTGTATCTGCAGGGTCAATGATTGCATCTACCCATAGTCGGGCAGCGGCATAGTAGGCGGTGGTTTGCCGTTCAAAATTTCCTTTTATTTTGTCCAGCAAGGCTTTTTCGTCTTCAGGTGTGACCTCCTGTCCCTTGGCTTTCATACCGCCCACCTGAATTTGTAACATTGTTTTTGCCGCCTGTTCTCCACCCATAACAGCTATTTTTGCAGTAGGCCATGCATAGATAAAACGTGGGTCGTACGCCTTGCCACACATGGCATAGTTACCTGCGCCATAGCTATTTCCAATCACAATACTTATTTTGGGAACTACACTGTTTGCAACTGCGTTAACCAGTTTTGCACCATCCTTTATAATACCCGATTGTTCGCTGCGGCTGCCAACCATAAAGCCTGTTACATCGTGAAGAAATACCAGTGGAATCTTCTTTTGGTTACAATTCATAATGAACCTTGCCGCCTTGTCTGCACTATCATTGTAGATAACACCGCCCATTTGCAATTCACCTTTTTTATTCTTCATTACCAAGCGCTGATTGGCAACAATGCCCACTGCCCAACCCTCAATACGTGCATAGGCACAGATGATGGTTTTTCCATAATGTTCTTTGAATTGTTCTACCTCGCTGTTGTCTACAATACGCTCTATTATATCGAGCATATTATAAGGCTTCAGGTTGCCTGCGGGAAACATTCCATAAATTTCTTTGGGATCTTTAAGAGGCAATACAGGTGCATTTCTGCTAAAGCCAGCGTTATGCGGTTTAGCTATTTTGTCTATTAATTTTTTAACCTGATCAAGACATTCCTGTTCTGTGTTAAACTTGTAATCTGCAATACCACTGATCTCGTTATGGGTGTTTGCTCCGCCGAGTGTTTCACTGTCAACATCTTCGCCCACAGCGGCTTTTACCAGGTAGGGGCCTGCAAGAAATATGCTTCCTTTGCCTTCCACCATCAGTGTTTCGTCGCTCATGATTGGCAGGTATGCGCCACCGGCTACACAGGCGCCCATAACGGCTGCAATCTGCACAATGCCCATGGCGCTCATCTTGGCATTGTTTCGAAAAATGCGGCCAAAATGTTCCTTGTCAGGAAATATTTCATCCTGCATGGGAATGTAAACTCCGGCACTGTCCACCAGATAGATAACAGGCAGGTTATTCTCCATTGCAATCTCCTGCATACGAAGATTTTTCTTGCCTGTGATTGGGAACCATGCACCTGCTTTAACTGTCTGATCATTTGCAACTATGACACACTGCCGGCCACTTACGTAGCCAACTCCTGCAACTGTTCCACCTGCAGGGCAACCGCCTTGTTCGGGGTACATTTCATAACCTGCAAATGCCCCAATTTCTATAAACGTTTTGTCTTTGTCAAGAAGATAATCAAGTCGTTCCCTTGGTGTAAGTTTATTAGCAGCGTGTTGTTTTTCAATAGCTTTTTTTCCACCACCAAGTTTTATTTTTTCATATTGCTGATTCATGCTGCTGACAGACAGCTTAAGGGCATCTTCGTTTTTGTTGAATTCGAGGTTCATGGTTCAAAGATAGGGGTGAGACCTATATTTAAGAATTGGGATTTACAAATAATATTGTTTTTTAGAGTATTCGCTCATTATTTTATTATCATGTTATTTATGTAGAAATTTAGTGAATATAATGTCAAATCAACAGTCTGGATAATCATAAATAAGGTATTATTGTAGGTGGCCTGAGCGTCATTTTTAGTTATTTTTGTTTCCAATAACTAAGATAAATCTATAAAAAATTAAAATGAAACCACTAGCTGTTCTCTTAGTAATATTTCTTCAGCAGTTTCCTGTTAAAAACATTTGCGCTCAGACAAACAATTTTTCCGAAGGAAATAGTCCAAAATGGTGGAAAGAAGCAGTGGTTTATCAAATTTACCCCCGTAGTTTTAAAGATAGTGATGGTGATGGAATTGGTGATATAAAAGGAATTATATCTAAGCTAGATTATATAAAATCATTAGGAGTTGATGCGATTTGGCTGAACCCAATATACAGTTCACCAAACGATGATAATGGATACGATATAAGTGATTACCGAAACATAATGAAAGAGTTTGGTACCATGGATGATTTTGATAATTTACTAAAAGGATTGCATGAAAGGGGAATAAAATTAGTGATGGATTTGGTGGTGAATCATAGTAGCGATGAACATGAATGGTTTAAACAGAGCAGAAGTTCAAGAACCAATCCGTATCGCAACTATTATCATTGGTGGAAAGCTGAAAATGGCAAACCTCCTTACCGATATAGTTTGTTTGACATTAATCATGATGCATGGATGTACGATTCAGTAACAAATGCTTATTACCTTCACTATTTCTCCCGCAAACAACCTGATCTCAACTGGGAAAATCCTACGCTGCGTATGGAGGTTTATGATATCATGAAATTTTGGGCAAAGAAAGGTATAGATGGTTTTAGATTGGATGCTTTTCAGTTTGCAGCCAAAGACACAACTTTTCCGGCATTTCCAAAAGGGTTTGAAAAGAACTTCGTACAATATTATGCTATGCAGGGTAACCTTCATGGTTATTTACAGGAAATGCATAATGAAGTACTTTCAAAGTATGATATAATGAGTGTAGCCGAAGGTGCCGGCAATTCTTTTGAAGACGCCCATAATCTGGTTGATGCATCAAGAAATGAGTTAAATATGGCATATGCATTCGAAGGTGTTGATATTGCTAAATCTTCAGGGTATAGTCTGTTGCATTTCAAAAATGTGTTCAGTAAATGTGATAGTGCATTTGCTGATAATGGTTGGTTATCTGTATTTCTGGCCAATCATGATCAGGCAAGAATGGTCAGCAGGTTTGGTAATGATTCAAAGCCTTATAGGGAGCTATCTTCAAAAATGCTTACTACTTTTATTATGACTATGAGAGGAACTCCATACTATTATAATGGTGATGAACTCGGTATGACCAATGCTGGATTCACTTCTATTGAAGATTATAAGGATATGCCTACGCTTAATGAATATCAGCACCAAAAGGCTATTGGAGGAGATTTGAATAAGTTCATGCAAAGGATTAAATTTGAGAGTAGAGATAATGGACGTACACCCTTTCCATGGGATAATACAAGCCATGCAGGGTTTACAACAGGTACTCCCTGGCTAAAAGTAAATTCCAATTATAAGGATATTAATTATATCATTCAGGACAAAAACACTGAAAGTGTTTTGAATTATTTTAGAAAGGTTGTAAAGCTAAGAAAAGAAAACAAAGTTTTAATTTATGGAAAATATACTTTATTAGACAGAAATAATACTAAAGTGTATGCCTATACCCGTGAATATGTAGAACAGAAAATATTGGTTGTGTTAAATTTCTCATCAACTAATGCTGCAGTTAATACCGGCTATAATATGGTTGATGCAAAGGTGTTGCTATCGAATTATTCAACTTTAAAGGCAAATAAATATTCGACTGGGCAAATATTGTTAAAACCTTATGAAGCAATTATTTTCAATTAAAATAGAAAGAATTAAAGCAGGTTTGAACCGATAAAAAAATTGAAAGTTATAAGTCGTTAATATTGAAATGGCTTCTTTGACCAAAATCCCTGAAAACTAATTTATTCTTCCTTTGAAGTTTACCTTAGAATCATTGCTGATATTCTTTTATTTTTACCTAAAATACCTCCATCATTGAAGACTATTTTAACGGAACCACAAATAAACTTAACTATAAAACGTCTGGCTCATCAGATTATTGAAAATCATCCGGATTTTACCAATACTGTAATTATAGGTCTGCAACCAAGAGGTATATATTTGAGCGATAAAATAATTGAAGAAATAAGATTTTCATTACCTGAACAAATCATCAATTACGGACTATTGGATATTACTTTTTATCGTGATGATGTGCGGCGTGAAATTAAAGTCCCTAATAAAACAAGTATTGATTTTACAATTGAGCGTAAGAAAGTTGTGCTGATAGATGATGTATTATTCACCGGCAGAACTATACGGGCTGCCTTAGATGCATTGCTTGATTTTGGCCGGCCTGAAAGTGTAGAACTTTGCGTATTGATAGATAGAAGATTTAGTCGCCAATTGCCAATACAGCCTGATTATACAGGTAAAATGGTGGATGATCTTATTAATCAGAAAGTAGTAGTTTGTTGGAAACAAAAGGATGATATAACTGCTGTGAATGTGATGGAGTAATTTATTTAAAAAGGAAAATTCCATTGTAATTGATATAGCAATTCCGGGATTTTGAATGGGTTAATATTAAAACATACAATTATTGCGAAACTACAATACATGACACTTTCTACTCCTCATCTTCTTGGAATAAAAAACCTGCAGGCTTCAGATATCAGACAGATACTTACTACAGCCCAACAATTTAAAGATGTATTGCAACGACCTGTTAAAAAAGTTCCTTCTCTAAGAGACGTTACAATTGTAAACCTGTTTTATGAAAACTCTACCCGTACCCGTATATCATTTGAACTTGCTGAAAAAAGGTTAGGTGCAGATACAATCAATTTCACCACCAGTTCATCTTCTGTATCAAAAGGAGAAACCCTGCTTGATACGGTAAATAATATTTTAAGCATGAAGGTGGATATGGTCGTTATGCGGCATGGTGCAAGCGGGGCACCACATTTTCTGGCAAAGCATATTAACGTACCAATTATAAATGCCGGCGATGGTATTAACGAACACCCAACACAGGCACTTCTCGACGCCTTATCTATGGAAGAGGCTGCAGGAAATCTGGAAGGGAAAAAAATTGCAATTATTGGAGATATCATGCACAGCAGGGTTGCATTAAGCAATATTTATTTGTTGAAGAAAATGGGGGCGGAGGTAATGGTTGCAGGCCCGCCTACTTTAATTCCAAAGTACATAATAGAAGCATTGGGTGTTAGAGTCACCTATAAAATTGAGGAAGCGCTATCCTGGTGCGATATTGCAAATGTGCTTCGCATTCAACTTGAACGACAAAATCAACCTTTATTTTCATCCTTAAGGGAATATAATCTGACATTTGGAATTACAAGAAAAGTGCTTGATAGCTTAAATAAAAAGGTTGTAATTATGCATCCCGGGCCAATTAACCGTGGCGTAGAAATAGATAGCGATGTTGCAGATGGCAGCGAAAGTATTATTTTGCAGCAGGTAGAAAATGGAGTTGCTATTAGAATGTCAGTATTATATCTGTTAGCAAACCGCGAAAATTAAAACTGAAACCTAATCTTATAAAAATCAACTTAATGTCCCGAATTTGTTTGTTTCCCGGCACCTTTGATCCGGTTACTCTTGGTCATATAGATATTATAAACAGATCATTGGGACTGTTTGATAAATTAATAATAGGCATTGGCAAAAATGCAAATAAATTACCCATGTACCCTGATGAAAAAAGACTGGGGTGGATAAAGGAAATTTATAAAAATGAGCCTAAAGTAGATGCACTTGTTTATGAAGGATTAACTGCAGAATGTTGTAAAAAGGTCGGTGCAAAATTCATACTAAGAGGTATAAGGTATGTGAATGATTTTGAGTATGAAAAGGCAATAGCCGATATGAACAGAGCACTTGACCCAACAATAGAAACAATATTTTTAACCTGTCTCCCGCAATACACTTCTGTAGCATCTACATTGGTTAGAGATGTTATTAGAAATGGTGGAGATGTTAGTCAGTTTTTGCCTGAAGTAGTTTTAAAAGGTATAGCATTATAGATGCTATAACCTTTAACTATCCTCATAACTCCTAACTCCCCTGCGCCATAGCGCTTCCAAAAACTTTTTTCAATAAATCTGTAGTTCTTGCTACAGGGTCTTTTCTTATTTTCTGTTCTTCAAGGCCAACCTGATAAAATATACCATCCATTGCTTTTTGAGTAACGTATGCACTAAGGTCTGTGGTCACTTTTGTAGAGGCAAACTGATTGTAAACTGAAGTGACATCGCTCCAGTATTTTGTGGCATTTACATTCTTCAATGCGTTATCAATAACAGGTTTAAACGATGCTGAAAGGGCAGCTGTTGTTTTTTCTTTGAAATAGTTGGTAGCAGCAAAATTGCCACCTTTTAGAATGTTTACTGCATCGGTAATAGTCATTTGCTTAACGGCATTGATAAAGATTGTACCTGCACCTTTGGCCGCATCTTCAGCTGCCCGGTTCATGCTTAGAACTGCTTTATCTACAAGGCTACCCATGCCCATGTTACGTAGTGTACTTTCAACTTTTTTAGCTTCGTCGGGGAGTAGTATTTTTATTGCAGCATCTTTAAAAAACCCATCAACAACAGACAGTTTGTTGGTGCCGTTTTGTGTACCAATGGTAAGCGCCTGTTTCAACCCATTAATTATATCACCGTTGGTAAGGCCGCCATTAGCATATACACCACCAACTGTACTTAGTACCTGTGTTGCTGTTTCGCAGCTTGAAAAGCCTGTAAGAATAAAGGCTGATACTATTAATATTTTTTTCATGACATATTATTTGTTTGAATAAAACCGGGAGATTATTTTCCAAAAACCTGTTTAAGCAAAGCCGTTGTTTGTGCTGCTGGATCTTTTCTTATCTTTTGTTCCTGAAGTGCCACTTCGTGAAAAAGTCCGGCAAGAGCCTTTTCAGTAACATACGCAACAAGATCTGTATTTACTTTTTGTAAACTGAATTTATTATAAGTTAAGAATACTGTGTTCCAGTATTCTGTAGCATCAACTTTGGCAAGCGAGGTTTCAATAGCAGGCCTGAAAGCCTCGGTTAGATTGGCTGTTGTTTTACTTTTCAGATAATCTGTAGCTGCAAAATCTCCTCCTTTTAAAATGCCTGCAGCATCCTGTATGCTCATTTGTTTTATGGCGTTTACAAAAATAGGGGCTGCACTTTTGCTTGCATCTTCTGCTGCACGGTTCATGCTAAGTATTGCATTGTCAACCTGACTGCCCATACCAAGGCTTCTTAACTTTTGTTCTACTTTTTGTGCCTCTTCGGGCATTAAGATTTTAATAGCAGCATCTTTAAAAAATCCATCAGCAGCCGATAGTTTATCAGCACCTTTTTGTGTTCCTACTTCTAATGCCTCTTTAAGTCCATTGGCAATGGTTGATGACGATAAGCCACCCTGATTGTCTCCACCACCCAAAATATTTCCTAATGAAGGTTTTGAACTACTGTCACCTGTAACCTTTTTCATAAACCCCTTTAATCCTTGAGCCTGACTTGTATATATAATTGCGAATGATGCAACTGCTAAAATCCATTTTTTCATGTAGTGATTTTTATTGTTTGCCATTGGAAAGTCAAAAATAGTACCATTAATTTTGCAAATTCAAAAAAGGGATGTTGAGGTATCAAAAACTTATGGATACTATTGATAATTCTCTACTTATTGCGTTTACCGGTTTTTTCTTTAACCTTTCCTTTGCGTTGTTTTTTATCTGAAATTTTTATTTGTTCTGTCTCTGCCAGGTTTTCTGAATCGTCTGACTGTTTTAAAACCCATTCAAAATCTAACTGTCGTTTGGTAAGGTTTGCAGCTACAACTTTTATATGCACCTTATCACCCATTCTAAATTTGCGGCCACTTCTGCGGCCTACCAAACTATAATCAGATTCTATATGCCTGAAATCGTCATAATCCATCAGGCTGTTGATGCTGACAAGACCTTCGCATTTATGGTCAACCGTTTCAACCCAAAAACCAAAACTTGCCACACCACTTATAACTCCCAAAAATTCTTCGCCCAGGTGATCTTTTAAAAACTCAACCTGCTTGTACTTATTGGCAGCCCGTTCGCTATCCATGGCACTGCGTTCATTTTCGCTGCAATGCTTGCATTTCTCTGCCATTTTCTTATCAAAAATAGGTGTGCCTTCCAGGCAGCTTTCCAAAATGCGGTGCACCAATACATCGGGGTAACGGCGAATGGGTGAGGTGAAATGGCAATAAAATTCAAATGCAAGGCCGTAATGACCTATGTTGTCAGCAGCATACACTGCTTTACTCATGGTTCTTATACCAAGTTGTTCCAATACATGTTGCTCCGGTTTGCCTTTTACATCCTGAAGCATTGAGTTGAAACTAGATGCAATTTTTTGTGGAGATGATATATCGAATTTATGACCATAACGTGCAGCAAAAGCAATAAACGGAGTCATTTTTTCTTCATCGGGCAGATCGTGAATACGGTAGGGGAAGGGTACTTCGGTTTTGTTTACTTTTTGTTTGCTTACATATTCTGCAACTGTTTTATTGGCCAGCAACATAAACTCTTCTATCAGTTGATGCGCTTCTTTGCTTTCCTTTACTACAATTCCAATTGGCTTGCCTTTTTCATCTAACTTAAATCTTACTTCAGTTGAGGAGAAGTTAATAGCACCTTTTTTAAAACGCTCTGCCCTGAATTGTTGTGCAAGATTGTTGAGCAGCAGCACTTCATCAACATATTTTCCTTCTTTGGTTTCGATTATCTGTTGTACATCTTCGTAGGTAAAACGCTGATCGCTGTGTATGGCGGTTTTTCCCAGCCAAAAGCTTTTGATACTGCCCTTAAGGTTAATCTGAAAAATTGCAGAAAAGGTCAGCTTATCTTCATTAGGCCGAAGCGAACATAATTCGTTAGAAATTCTTTCAGGCAACATTGGATTAACCCTGTCGGGCAAATACACCGATGTTGCCCTTTTATAAGCATCATCGTCCAATACAGTTCCGGGTTGTACATAATGGCTTACATCTGCTATATGCACACCTATTTCATACAGATCATCTTTTATTTTTTTTATAGAAATGGCATCGTCAAAGTCTTTGGCATCTACAGGGTCAATGGTAAACGTAAGAACATCCCGCATGTCTTTTCTCTTCTTAATATCCGCAGAAGATATCACATCGGGCAGGCGCAATGCTTCTTCCATTACATCATCATCAAACACAAGCGGAAAGCCATTTTCAACTAAAATCTCTTTCATGGCAATATCGCTCTCTTCACCTTCCTGTAAAACCTGTACTACTTCGCCTTCGGGCTTTTTGTTGGTAGTATCCCATTTAGTAATTCTGGCCAATACTCTTTCTTTGTCCTGTGCACCATTCAATTTATTTAATGGAATAAAAAGATCCGGAATTCCCTTTTGCCCATCAGCTATGAAAAAAGCAAAATTTGCACTCACCTGTACGTGACCAATAAATTCACTTTGTTTTCTACTTATAACTTCAGTTATACGGCCTTCTTTTCTTCCAGTTCTTCCATTTTCTTTGGTCACTTTTACTCTTACTGTATCACCGTTCATTGCTGTGTTAAAGTCACTAGGTCGTACTAATACATCTCCCTCATCATCTTTAACCACAACATATCCTATACCACTTCTTGTTATTTCAAGTGTGCCTTTAGGCTGACCCTGATCGGTTTTTTTTGCCTTTTCAGGCTTATGCTTCCTGCTCATTTTTTTTATTTATAAAGTTTTCTACAAATGCCAGTATTTGTGTATCAAAATGCATTCCCCCTTCAAAAAGGAAACGGTGCTTTACCGGTAATACATATATAGGTATTTCAAACAATTCATCTTTAAATTTTAATAACCGCATAGCATCTTTCTCTGTAGTTATTATCATTTTATCAAGGCCACCCGTTTCGTCAAATTTCTTTTTTATCTGGTTTAAATCATCTATTCTAAAAATATGATGATCAGAATAGGATAGTTGAATATAACTCTTCACCTGCTGCATCAGATAGTTTTTCAAAGGTTCCGGATTTGCTATGCCGCACACCAACAAAAGTTCTTGTTGGGTAGTAATAAACTTGAGGTTGTGGTTGATGATATGATATGGTGTACTGTACTCTATGCAGGTGAAATATATTTTCTGCGTTGGAGTTGGTTCTATTTCGGTAATTAATTTTTGCTTTTCATCTTCGTTTATACCTGATGGACACTTAGTGACAACAATTATATCAGCCCTTTTGTAGGAAGAGCGCTGATCTCTTAAATCACCTGTTGGCAAAAAGAAATCTCTTGTAAAAAGGTTGTTATAGTCAGTAAGCACTATGTTGAAAGAGGGCTTAATACTTCTGTGCTGAAAAGCATCATCCAAAATGATAACATCTGTTTCGGGGCGGTCATGCAGCAATTGAGGAATCGCTACAATTCTTTCTTCGCCGACTGCAACCGCCACCTCGGGAAATTTAACATGAAACTGCATGGGTTCATCACCAATTTCTAACGCAGTAGTATCTGCATTTGCCAATGCGTAGCCTTTTGTTTTTCTCTTATAACCACGGCTTAGGGTTGCTACATTATACTTTTCTTTCAATAATTTTAATAAATACTCAACCATCGGCGATTTGCCTGTACCACCTACAGACAGGTTACCCACATTAATAACAGGCAGATTAAATGAGTATGATTTTAGTATGTTTTTATCAAAAAGATAATTGCGAATAATTACAATAAGGCCATATAGCAACGAGAAAGGGAAAAGCAATATTCTAAAAGACTTAAGCAGGTAAAAATTAAAATTCATAGTTCCGTTCGGGGGTAATACAATAGTTTAAAGGTACGTCATATTGATTTGTATCTTCAATTTTATCAATGGCTTCAAAATAAGAAAAGCCAATTTTGCAAACATCAGGCCGGCAATTTGCCAAATATTTATCATAATAACCTTTGCCGTACCCAACTCTAAAACCATTGGTGTCAAATGCAAGTAAGGGAACAAAAATCAGATCAATTTCAAAAGGGGCAATTATTTCATCAGTACTATGATCAGGTTCTTGTATGCCAAAATGATTTTCTATAAATGTGGTTTCGTCATGGGCATGTGCAGCTTTCATTTCGTGTTTTTTTACATCAACTACAGGATAAGCAATCCTAAGATTTGGAATAACAAATTGAAGATAGCGGTTGTAAATATGGGTGTTAGGTTCCGATTGTTGCTCAAGTGGCCAATAGGAGAGGAGGGTTTCAATATCTGCCGGCAATGCAAGTCTTTGTAGTTGGATCAATAACAAATCATCCAACTTCATTTTTTGCGAAGCAGATAAATCTGATCTTTTCTGTTTATAAAGTTGTCTTAGGGTTTGCTTGGTCAAATGTGGTTGTTTGTTATTTCAAAGTAACAGTATTTGGATTGGGAATATGAAATTTTTCATTTTCTCAATAAATTAAAAATGAAATTATTATTATGTCCCAATACATCCATTACACAATGGCATTTTTTCTGTAATCCTGTTTCTATGCGCATCTCTGTATTGTTTTATGAGTTTATGATTCCATAAATCATAAAGACTAGTAGTGCCAATATTACCAAGCAGTACTCCTTCTTTCAGTCCGCTTTGCTTTATGCTATAAGTGCACAAGGGAACATTTCCATTCCAATGAATATCTAGAATTTTGAAAGGAAGACTACATTTTGGAAAACGGTCTTTTTGATCATTTGTTTTAAAACATCCTGTAGTAGTAGAATGATTCAGGTCAATAATAAATTGTTTGCTCACAACATCGCCAAGCGGCTGCCAAAATGCAATGATTTCATTGATTTTATTAAATTCTGTAGGGCTAATCATTACCCTTATGTTTATGAAGAGTGAACTCTTCATTTGATCTCTATATGCTTTAAGTTCTTTAAGATCTTCCACCAACTTATCAAATTTACCTCCCGGACGATAATGTTCATATACCTCACTGGTATGGCCATCAACCGATACATTAATTTGGTTGATACCGGAATCGACAATATCATACAAAACCTGTGGTTTTACAAAATTGCCATTTGATGTAAGTTGAACAACTGGTGTTACCCTTTTTAATTCAAGTAAATAATTGCCAAAATCAGGATGAATACTGGGTTCTCCGTTACCAACAATTCTTACACGGGATATTCTTAATAAATGGATATCTTTTATTATTTTATTGAAAATATCATTTTTCATTAAACCAACAGGCCTTTCCTTAAGCGGAGAAGTACAGTAACTACATTTTAAGTTACAAAGATTTGTAAATTCCAGAGTAATTGCAGGGGGCACATCAGCATCAGAAAATGCAAATGGGAACTGAGTGATTGCAGTGTTTTTAAATCCCAGCTTTAACATATCATTCTTGAGAATGTGAAAATAAAGCCTTCTTAAATACCAAATTCTAAAAAGCCTGTTATCAAATTGAAATGGTTTTGTTCCGTTGTAAAAAAGCATTAGTTTAGTTTTGTATTTCCAAATATAATTTTTAAAATAACACAATATGGTGATTATTAAAATGTTTTAACCCTCTTATGGAAATTTTAATATCAACCCAAAAGGATATACTTTCTATTGCAAAATGTCAGGCTATTTGTTTCCCGGATTCCTTTGCAGTAAAACTTGGATTACCGTGTATTGAAAAATCTTTACAATGGTTTTTAGTGAATCAAAATAGATTTTTGGTTCATATAGAAAACGAAGGGAAAGTCATTGGTTTTGCAGGCGGATTTATGCCCCAGTTTATTGGTGATGGTAGTAAAAGCGGTATGCTTAATTATGCACTCAAAGATGCTATGAAAGGACTTGTAATTAGACCCCGCCTAATTTTTGAGCCGGAATTATGGAGATTTGGATTAGTTTTTTTGAAAAATAAATGGAAGCGAATTTTTAAAAATGAGATGATAAATCAATCAATAATACCTAATGATATACAGGAGTATATAAATTCAGTTGCGCTTACTATTATAGCAGTTCATCCAGATTTCAGGGGACAGGGAGTGGTGGATTGTTTGCTTTCTTATGCTGACAAAATAGCTACGACACATCAAAAGCCCGTTTTGTGCCTTGGGGTTAAACAAAAAAATAAAATTGCTTTCAGTGCATATAGCAAAAATGGTTGGTTCTTTTATAAAAAATTGGGTGATTCTATAGTTATGAAAAAATACTTAAATACTTAATAAAGCGAATGTTTTAATTTTTAATGTCTATTTATTTTTTTAATTTTATATCTTAGTTCAAGAATACAGAAGTTATGAATATCAGGTCTATTTTAACATGTTTTTTCGTTCTAATGATTGCCGCAAGTTCTTGTAAAAAAGAAAATCCTACCATCAATTATATTCCGACATTTCTAACAGATAAAGTCTGGATATTTGATACCCTGTTGATTAATCCACCTGCAACATACAACTCATTATCAGATACAGCTAAGTACACTTATAATGTATCAAAAGCATGGCTAAAAAATGCTAGAATTGGTTTTAATAAAGATGGATCTGTAGTTATGGACGGCGACTACGATTTTGGTTATAAACAATGGAAATTAATAAATAATAATGCAGATCTCGAAATGACATTACCATCAGGAAAAGATACTCTATACAACTGGAAGGCAAACGCTCTTGAATTGACCTATATTAAGCCTGTTGATAAACTTTTCAATGCAACTTTCAAGTATAAATAAAGACAATTTGAATAATTGAGACCGAATATTTATTTCAAAAAAATCTTCTCATTTTCTAAATAGCTCATTTTATAATTCAATTTAGACAAAACCCATAATCAAAATATAACAAATCTGTTTGTAAAACAGCTGTAAATACTCAAGCTGTTAAACCTGTAATTAATATTAACCTGTTATCTTCGCAGCCCAAATTTAATAATAAAGCATAGCAGGAAATGATAAGCAGAAGAAATATCAGGGTTAAGGTGATGCAAACCCTTTATACAATAAGTTCCGGGGAGGGTACGCAAACATTTGCCGATCCGGTAAACCTTTTAAAAAAGAAAATTGATTCTACAATACAACTCTTTACATATCTACTACATGTATTGGTTGAAGTGGGTCGATATGCCGAGACTGATTCATTAAAAAGGGCATCTAAAAACCTTCCTTCTCAACAGGATTTGAATGTAAATACAAAACTATCTGGGAATACCTTTCTTTGGAAAATATTGGAGAGTGCATCTTACAAAAAAGCTGTTGAAGACATGAAGCCTCAATTGGTAGATGATACTCAAAATCAGGTTAAAAAGATATACAAATTATTGGTTGAAACCGATGAATACATGGCTTATATAGATGAGCAAAGCAGAAACAAAAAGTCTGAAAAAGATATCTTTAGCTACGTTTTCAACAACCTTATGCTTCCTTCTGAAGATTTTACCAGTCATGTAGAAGAATATTTTACCAATTGGGATGATGATGCTGAAATGATGCAACAACTAATGATGAATTACCTGCAAAAGCCTGAAAACTATAGCTTGCAGGAAATGATAAATGCAGATAAGTGGAACTTTGCTAAAACCCTGCTCACCACTACAATTGATAAAAAGCAGCTTACCCTGGAAATGATAAAGCCCAAACTGAAAAATTGGGATGCTGATAGAATTGCAATGCTTGATATGATTTTGATGGAAATGGGTGTTTGCGAATTGCTATTTTTTGAAACCATACCAACAAAAGTTACTATTAATGAATATATAGATTTGGCTAAGGCATATAGTACCCCTCAAAGTGGTCAGTTTGTAAATGGAATATTGGACAACATTCACAAAGAACTTGAGGCGCAGAATAAAATTCATAAAGTGAATTTCAAGCAAAAAGCATAATCTAATATCCTAATGAAATCTTTTAGTTCTTTATTAATAACTATTTGGCTTTTACAGTCTTGTCAATCTAACAATTTATCAAATAAAGATTTAAAAATAAAAGCTGCCGATACTGCTAACTATACAAGTATAAAATGGCTCGATTCTTTAAAAGATATTGGGAATGTGCCTGCAGGCAAAACTGCAGCAATCAGTTTTAAATTTATGAATACGGGTAGCAAACCTCTTTATGTTATTAATGTGAGACCGGGGTGCGGTTGTACCTTGGCAGATTATCCTAAAGAACCAATTTTGCCGGGTAAAACAGGAATAGTAAAGGCAGGTTACAATGTACACAAAGATGGGCAAGGTGATTTCAGGAAAAATATAAGAGTGACAACAAATACCAAAGAAAAAACAGATAATTATATTTTTTTTTACGGAACAATAGTAAAGGATACTTTGTCAGAAAATAAAACCAAATAAGCCTTAAATTAATAATTTTTTAAATAAAACACAAACAATGCTTCAAAATGTATTTTTAATGGGAGATCCCAAAGGCGGTAGTAATACCATTATATTTTTTTATGGTGCTATTATGATCGTTTTTTGGTTATTCTTTATTCGTCCCCAATCAAAAAAGGCTAAGAGTCAAAAGCAATTTATCAACGACATCAAAAAAGGTGATAAAATAGTAACTATTGCAGGTATTCATGGTACTGTCAATAAAGTTAATGATGATAACACAACTATACAACTTGAAGTAAGTCCGGGTAGTTATGTAAAAATTGAAAAATCTGCAATTAGTTTAGAGTGGAGCAATGCCTTGAATAAAGCTGCAAATCCCGCCACCACTGAAAAATAGTTTAGGAATTCTGTTCTATTAAATTGATAAGTACTTTACCTAATATTTTTAAATTTAGGTTTTTTTGCGGATGTATAATACTATATAGTATTTATTTACAAAATGTAGAATTATCCTTGCTTAAAATATTTTCAATGCTGAAAATTGGTTTAACAGGTGGCATAGGAAGTGGTAAATCTTTGGTTGCAGGTATATTTAAAGTACTTGGAATTCCAGTTTTTGATGCTGATTTGCAGGCAAAATTACTAATGGAGACCGATGCTCAACTTATCAATCTTATTAAGGTAAATTTTGGGGAAGAAAGTTATCATGAGCATAAATTAAACAAATCCCATTTAGCTTCAATTGTGTTCTCAAATCCTGTTAAACTTGAGATTTTAAATTCTCTTGTACATCCTGCTGTTATCTCGGCAGCAGAAAATTGGATGTCTGTACAAACGTCTCCTTATGTTATTAAAGAGGCGGCAATTATGTTTGAATCAGGAACAGCTGCCCATCTTGATTATATTATTGGTGTAAAGTCACCGTTATTTTTACGCATATTAAGAACTATGAAGCGGGATAATATTACCCGTGAGGAAGTTCTTTTAAGGATTGATAAACAAATAAGCGATACAATTAAAATGAAGCTTTGTGATTTTGTGATAATAAATGACGAACAGCAACTACTAATACCACAAGTATTGAAACTTCATAAACAGTTTTTAAGTATGTCTGTATAATTTTCAGACTCTTAAAAAGCACTAAAATCTATTACCGCTTTATGTGGTAAGATTTTAGTATCTCATTATTGTTTACATTTAATAAATATTATGAGATATCTAAGAGTATACAGAAAGCAATTGTTGGTTTTAATAATTATATTAGTACTGGCCTATATAAGTTCTGTTTCAAAAAATAAATCTATTGCAAAAACTACTGCCGTAGCTGCAGGTATAGTGATGATTTATGCAGGAATATCTTTCGTTGTTTGGATAATAAAGACTCCAACAAAAAGAGACAATAATCAAATTGTGTGATTACAGAGGTTTCCCAATTCCTCCAATTTTAGTTCTTCCATTGCACAATCAAATACCCGATTGTCTTCAAATGCTACAAGAATAGGTATTGAAAGTACCCAATTTCACACAGGTATTATGAGAGTAGTTGAATCAATATTGGTCGTATCATCTGAGGTGATATACCAATGCAATTCCTTTGTCGCTAATGCCGCCGTAAGGAATGAAGCTGACATTGCGTAATTTCTTTATTTTATGGAATTGCGGAACTAAAATTCCTGCACCTGCACCAATGGCGTAACCCAATAAATTATCTGTAAGAAAATGCATCCCTGCTTTATACCTCAAATATCCAACTAAGGCAGGTACAGAAGCTGCAAATGCCCATACATAGGGCTTAGCCTTGCTGTTTGGGTTAAAGTCGCTGAATACTTTGGCCATGTAAAAAGTTGCAGCTGCGGTTGCAGCAGTATGGCCCGCAAAAAATGCTCTTTGTGCATTTTTATCAATACGCATATCTGTGGTCAATGTGGTGTTATAAACGTATGGTCTACTTCTGTTGATGTTGCCGGCACTCATTGTAAACAATGCTCCGGTTAATGCCATGGTTTCTGTATAAAGAACCATTATCTGACCAAATTTTTTGCGTTCATTTTTGTTAATAAGTGCCATAAGTACAGGCATGGCAAATGATGCCTGAAATGGTATATAGCTATCATCATCAGCTTTTTGAGAGTAAAATCCGGCACTGCTTCTGTCCAGAAAAAAAACACTTTCTTTGGTTTTGTTTACCAATTCTGCAGGGTTTAATGTTTTCTTATCGTTAATAAGTTTTACCCCCAAAGCAGTAAGTGCAATTCCCGAGGTTATTATAGCACCATCTTTTACAAGATTGGTTTTATAAATGTTAACAGAGTCATTTTGAGAGAAGGTGGTTATTGCACAACAAATAATACAAAGTATCCCTAAACATTTTTTCATAAAGTGTATTTGTTTTTTTTAATGATTTGAGGTGAAATTTCCTCATTTTTTAAAAATTTAATAACTAATACATAATTATGCAAAAACAATGCTCCCAAATATTTATATATTGAATTCTTTTTTTCTTTTGAGTTAGGATAATGAGATTATAAACTTTTTCCTTTTTTGCTTAAATTAAAGATTCGTCTAAAAAGTAGATTTCGATAATTGCTTTAAACCCTAACTCCGCAAAATTTACCCCTTCTTTACTCTTTTAAAAAAATATTTTTTTGATTTTCAAGTGATTGTAGTGAAAAATTGTTTATTTTTAGGCTACCTAATTAAGTAGTCTATGCCATTGCCATTCTGGGTAGCTCGGTTCAAAGAGCCGAAAACCGAAATTAAATTGATT
>JANPGE010000274.1:0-3536 GCA_031423805.1 Segetibacter sp.
GAGCTCCCAACAACAAGCCATTGTACGCTTCGCATTGACAAAACAAAAAGAACAATAAAAATATTTTATAACAAGAAAGGTTATTAACAAAAACTTGAAAGTTGAGTGAAATCTGTCAACTAAAATCATGGAGCTTCAAACGCTAAACATTAAACCTAAAACATTAAACAACCAATCCCTTTACCTTTACAAAGAAACAGAAAGATAGGCGAAGGAATAGGATTGAATGAATATTAAAGCCTAAAGAATTTTTAAAATATAAATCTTAAACAAACAACATCATGAAAAACATTCTGATTTTTGCCGCACTTGCAGGCATTGCATCTGCTATTGCTATTTATTTTGTGACAGAAGCAAAGAAATTTGACGACGATTTTATTGCGGATGTGGAGTAGTTGCTTGGAATTGAAAAAACATTTCAAAAAAGAAAAAGGGAATCCATATTAAATGAGGTCCCCTTTTTTTTGGTTAATAATGAAATTTCCAACCTACAATATTTTGCCATGCGGAGGTGGGGAAAAAAGTGGGAGCAAAATGATTGAAAGCCGGTGAGAGTCGTCTTTTTTATCATCCTACCAAGCGCAGGTTGGTGTTGGTAAATGCTTTGATACCGTCATTAAGTAATGATCGGGTAAAATAAGCTTAATGGAGGTAAGTACTAACTTTTTATCAAAACAATTAATAATATATTTAGGGGATAGGATGGACGGGATGGAGGATAAAGAACACTAATCAGTGAAAACTCGTTACTAGACAAAGCTTCATAAAAGTTCATTTCAGGCTAAAGATTATTTTGAAAGCATTGATGTCTTTTAAGAATTTGTAAGGGTCAGTGGAATCTACAATTGCCTGTCTTTTAAATAAAAATCTTCCATCTTCGAAAAAATAAATATTCCTCTTGTTTTTATCGATAGGAAAGTGTTGCACCTTCACTAGTTGCCCGTCAACTAAATTGTAAAAGGTTTTCTTACTGCAATTGTTTTCGTTGAGAAAAAGATCAACAAGTTGGTTGTTTTTTGTGTAGGCAGAATACCTTATTATTGAATCGCCACGATGCAACATTTTTGACCATACCCAGTTAGCTTTCCGATTAGATAGCTTTTTGTCTATCCTTTTAATTATCGAGTCTTGCTTATTATTCCCTGCATAATCATAGCGGACACAAGACAAAGTTGAGATAGAAAAAAATATAAGTATGATTATTTGTTTCACCATAGAAAAACTGGTTTTATTTGAGCCGACATTAAAGCTCTTATAAAGGTTGTATTAATTGCCAATCGTCCGTTACAATTAAGCACAATAGCAAAATAGTGATTAATGGTTGAATGGTGGGGCAAATAGGATTTTATAAACACAACTTAAACGAAGTTCAAGAGTTGCTAATGTTTCCATTTTCTCGCTTCTCAACATTCAACAAATTCATTATTAGAATTTTGAATCACGAACTCCCACGTATCATTTTCACTTTGCTTAAGCGTTATGAATAATCTTGCCGCTTCTAAATCATCAAAAATCGTAAACACTTCACCTTCTCCGTTAAGACATACATTGCCGTTAGTTGTTAGGATATGACCTGTCGCTACGTCTGCCATCAATACGCTATACTGGTTAGAAGAAAGTACTGGTTCTTTTATCATATGACACAATATATTTATACTATTTTCGTAACATTAAAATGTTTAAAAGTTATTTCTATTGCCAACCGTCCGAAACAATTAACCACAACAGCAAAATGTGATTTATGGTTGAATGGTGGGAGATAGCTCACAGACTCTTCTTCATTGAAATAGACCTATTAAGAAGTACTTGCATTTGAATTGTAGAGCTATTTTTTTGTAGTCCATCGTATTTTATTGGGTTAAGTGCGTTCATTATTTGGTCAATATTATCATAGTATAATCCACAGATCACTCTTTCTGCTTTATTGTTTTTTAGTAAATAAATTTCTTTGTATCTGCCAGCAGAAGTTGAGTAAAAAACATCAATATAACTGTCAAAATGGTTAAAGTCATAAACCTGAAATTGGCGAGTAATTAAATTTTTGAAATAGAGAGTCTTGTCAATTTCATTGATTGTAATAACATAAAGCCTATCAATTAGCCATTTTATGGTCCAGATAATAATTATGTAAAAGACAACAATAAATGCCACCATTACTGCAAAAGGATAATTGCTTTTTTGTATTATTATTTTGCTGCCAAAAAAGATAGAAGAAGTTAAAACAATAGTAAGCCCTATCATTAGAAGTAAGGCACAAATTTTCATTATAACCCTGGCAATAGTAGACTTCTTAAATTCGGCTTTGATCATTTTGTTACAATGTTATGCCTAACAATTAGTGTTAAATGAACTTGTATCAATTGCCAACCGCCCGTTACAATTAAGCACAACAGCAAAATAGTGATTTATAGTTGAATGGTGGCGTTGCAATTTTAAAAGCAGACTGTTACAAGCCGTTTTTCTTCCCTTCCCGGGTAATTATATTAATGAACTTCTCTTTCTCATTGATGCTGTTATCGTAGTAGCGCCAATTTCTTTTCGTCGTTATTTCAACTCTTATGACTTCGTCAGCATCAGCTAAAATATTGGAAGATTCTTCAGCTATACAACTATTAATACAAACCCTTAAATTTCTATCTTCTTTTTTAATTTTAAACTTGTCTAAAATAGCGCCGAGCCTCAAAAATTTTATGGCTCCTTTTGGCTTAATTACCATAGCTCCATACTTTGCTCTTTCTCCATAAAGGAGAACAGAACTATCCGGTTTTATAAGGTCGATTGTGGCAATTTTAAAAGGATTAAAAATAAATTCATCATTGCCCATTGTGGTAATTGTGTCAATGATAATTAGAATCTTGTGTTTGGATGATGTGCCAGACAAAGTATCTCTGACAGTATTTTGTGCAACTGCAGGTGTAAAAATTTCGAAACAAAGTACTAGGCTAAAAATTAAAACTTTCATTAAATGGCTTTTAAAGTCAAGTGTGCATGAAGCTACGTCAATTGCCAACCGTCTGTTACAATTAACCACAACAGCAAAATAGTGATTTATGGTTGAATGGTGGGGGTTGAGGGGTAAACATTATACCATATACTTGTTTAGGCATGGTAAAATCTACATTGGCCAATCCCAATTATCTCGATATAAACTCCACCCTATAATATACCCGCTAATAACAAACAATACTCCGAAAGTAATATAAAGAAATCCGCCAAGACTCATTATGTATAAGCCAAAACCCATAAGAGCAAATGCTACTACAGTAAGAAAAAGATACCAAATAGTTTCTCTAAGCTTTTTCATACCTCGCTCCTACTAGCTTTATTTGTTGCTAAACCTGTTTATGAAGTTGTGTTAATTGCCAACCGTCCGTTACAATTAACTACAACAGCAAAATAGTGATTTAAAGTTGAATGGTGGAGGTGCAACTAAAATTTTTTGTGGTTTGTCCTCACAGCAAACCATATACAAAGCTCCCATGAAACTATGCCGTACAAGGGAGTCCCGAAAAATCGGGATTCTGATAACACAACGA
>JANPGE010000275.1:0-43514 GCA_031423805.1 Segetibacter sp.
TAGTAAGAGCCGGAAGCCGGATTTTTTCTTGCAGTATTTGTTGCTTTTTCAGCACCATAATTTTTTATTGTTTCTATTCCTGTTTGAAGGGTAATTGCCGGATGGCGATTTACAAATTCAAAAACAGATTTGTAATATGGGCTTTCTGTAATTTGGTCTTGCCAAACAGCTACGGGTAAAGCCGTTTCAGGCCAAAGCACCAAACGGGTGTTGCTATCAAGACTTTGCTCCGATAGCTTTATAAGCGTCTCAATTTGCCTGTCGGTACTGTTTGGGGCAAACTTTTCATTATAAGGGTCAATATTGGGTTGAACAATTATCACATTATTTTTAGCAGAAGAAGCATTGGATTTTGGGGCAATAACAGAAGATAAAATAAAGGGCAATGCAAGTATTACAACACCGGCTATAGAGTAATACAATTTTACTTTGTTAAGTTTTGTTTTAATAACTGAATAGACAAGTATGTTTACCAATAATACCCAAAATGTACCACCCGAAACACCTGTATATTCATACCACTGAACCCAACCTGTATGCGTTGCAAATACATTTCCCAAAGTAAGCCACGGCCAACTCAATTGCCAGTTCAGGTGTATATATTCAAAACTTAGCCAAAAGATAATCAGGGCAATAATGCCTGTTTTTTGGCCATAATTTGTTTTGAAAATAAAATATCCATATAGCGGCAAACACATAAAAAAACTATTGACAACAATTGCTGCTACAGCCCCGGGTGCAGTTGAATTCCAGATCCACCAGGTGGTGCCGGCATTCCAAATGAGCATTGCTATATATGATAACAGGAGAAAACGGTTTCGCTTTATGTTTTGATCGCTAATGTATAACAAGGGTATCCAGGCAATAAAAATTAACAACGTAAGTTGCGAAACAGGCCACGCAAGGATTAATAATATGCCGGATAATAAACTCCAGGCAAAAAGAGATATTCTGTTCAAGACATTCGATTTAATGAATGAAGGCAAGTTCAAGAAAATTAGTCAGAATAAACTAGAGGCATTGGTTAATTGGCAAAGAATTTATTAATAAAAATAAAAATGCCCCGATTTTATAAAATCGGGGCATTTAATCAGTATAGAGACTTTTTCAGTTTAATGAAAAAGGTTCAATTTTACTTCAATCTTTTCTCGTCAGAAACAGTCAGTTTTACACGGCCTTTCTTACGACGGCTTGCCAATACTTTGCGACCATTTGCAGATTCCATACGTTTGCGAAATCCGTGAACAGATTTACGGCGGCGACGATGTGGTTGGAATGTACGTTTCATTTTTTAATAATTTTACTAAGCCAAAAAATAAGGTTTTCATACATCAGCGGTACGTCCCATTAGTACTGCTATGGTGAAAGGGCAGCAAAAGTATATGTTTTTGATTAATTGATTGCAGTTTTTTTTCAAAAATTTGCAGATAAGGGATTTGAACGCTAAGAAAATCAATTTTGTAAGCCTAAATACTAAATACTTACTACTAAATACTAGTTACCTGATTCTTTTCTCTTAGTTTCGCACCCCGATAAGATACTGTAATCTTCCTAAACAAATTATTAAAAAACTCTCTCTATGTCTTTAGTCGTTGTCGGGTCTATGGCGTTTGATGCTATTGAAACTCCTTTTGGTAAATCTGATAAAATAATTGGTGGTGCAGGCACATATATTGCCTGGAGTGCTTCCAATTTTACAAAACCAATTAAGCAAATATCTGTAGTTGGTGGAGATTTTCCGCAAGAACAATTAGATGCACTTAGCAGCCGTGGGGTAGATTTAGAAGGTGTACAGATCAAAAAAGATGAAAAAACTTTCTTTTGGAGTGGTCGCTACCACATGGATATGAATACCCGTGATACATTAGACACACAGTTGAATGTATTAGAAAATTTTGTGCCGGTTGTGCCTGAAAGTTTTCAGGATTGTGAGTTTTTGATGTTGGGAAATTTGGTTCCCGCAGTACAAAGGAGTGTGATTCAGCAAATGAAAAAACGCCCCAAGCTGATAGTAATGGACACCATGAATTTTTGGATGCAGATTGCCATGGATGACCTAAAAGACGTCATCAGCATGGTAGATGTATTGATGGTGAATGACAGTGAAGCCCGTGAGCTAAGCAATGAATACAGCCTGGTAAAAGCTGCAAAAAAAATAATGACGATGGGGCCAAAATACCTCATCATCAAAAAGGGTGAGCATGGCGCATTGTTGTTTCATGCGAACCACGTGTTCTTTGCACCTGCCCTACCATTAGAAGAAGTATTTGACCCAACCGGTGCAGGAGATACCTTTGCCGGAGGCTTTATTGGCCACCTTGCAAAAACAAAAGACATTTCTTTTCATAACATGAAGACTGCAATTATAATGGGCAGTGCCATGGCAAGTTTTTGTGTAGAAAAGTTTGGTACACAGCGCCTTACTGAAATTACAAAAGCTGATATAGATGCACGTTTAGAAGAATTTGTGCAGTTAGTGAATTTTGATATTGACCTTGTTTGAAGATAGTTAAAGTGTCATTGAGTCATTAAGTCAATTATGTAAAAATGCCGGGGTTTTCTCCGGTATTTTTTTGCTTAAATTTTTACCGTTCAATGCTTTTGTGCCGTTGTTGGTATGGCAAAGCCTACCAACAACATGCGTTTTAATCCGCTTATGGTGTTCTGAATGCGTTTCTATCCTTCGTGCAATACTTGGGCTTCATAATTTATTACAAGGACGATTTTTTACTTCGTAGAGGGATTTCTTATTTACCTTCGTCAGGGCAATTTATGGCAATAGGGCGGAAATAGATGTTTGGTTTTGTTGCTGTTTATTTTGAAAACTTTACGGATAACAGTTACACAAAGTGGAAGTTTTTGGCAGGTGGTTCCAGTAAGACAAAAAATCTGAAATACAATGCTTTTCTTAAATCATAAAACAGGGGAACTTAAACTTGATGCTAAATGTAGTTTTGGCATTGCGATTAACGAAAACGATATAAGTGGCTTTAGCGGAAATTATTTTGTTGAGGTAAAGCCTATAAGTAACGATTCTACTTATTATACTATTAATGATATTGATAATGGAGAATTTGACCTCGTTTCCTTATTTAATAACAACAAATTGAATTGGATAAGCATAAGCCTAGGAAAGAACTATAACTTTCCTCCATTTGTTATTACCCATGAAGAAATAAAATTAGTCAAACAAAAGTTGGAAGATATGGGCGGTGAGAATATTTATCATTGGGGAAGCATTGAGCTTAATGAAGATATAAAAGGGGGAATTGTATCAATTCTTATTAAATACAATCAATAAGTTGAGTTTGCGTTGGTGTTGCAGCATTGTCGTTTCTTGGTTTTATCCCAAACTAAAGTTAATGTGAGTTCTGCTTAAAGTTTAACCGAAGCGTAAATTCAATGCAAATGAAAAGCAGGTCATAAACCGGTAAGAATAGATGTATTTTATTCCCTCTTGAGTCCCCCGCAAGAAACCTCCACCCGTATAACTGAATACTTATCCGGCAAATTCTTCTTCCAGTATGCCTAAGTATTTTTTAAAGCTATAGGTTTTATTTCTTTGCTTTTGATTATCCTGTTGTAATATTCCTTGTTCTACAAAATTCATTACAAGTCTTTGTGCAGTCAGGTAACTGCTTCCGGTTAGTTCCATAACATCATTAATTGCAATTACAGGCGTATGACAAAGTTGTTCCAATAGCAAATTCGCATTTTTCTTTACACGAGAAAGGTTGTCGTCTATTTTATTTGAACATTCCTGTATCAAAGCATCAATTGCCCAAACCCGTTTAACAATATCGTCTGTACTGGCCCTTATACCCCTTAGAAAGTATTTGAGCCATCCCTCATAATCACCCTTTTTTCTTACATCATCAAGCCTGTCATAATATTCGCTCCGGTATTTCATAAAAAAGAAAGATGGATATAGGACAGGTTCACTAATAATGTTGTAGTCCATCATAGTAAGCACTATTAATAACCTCCCTAAACGCCCATTACCATCAAGAAAAGGATGGATCGTTTCAAACTGAACATGTGCAAGACCTATGCGCATTAGGGGCAGAATGCTATTATCTTCATTTACAAATTTGTCTAAATCGTGAATAAGTTCCTCAATGTAATTTGAAGGTGGGGGTATCAGCTTTCCGACAAACACAGGCACTTTTCTAAATTCTCCGGGTGATTTTCCTTCTCCCCTTACTCCTGATAATAATTTTTTGTGGCACTCTCTTACTAACCTCGACGAAATTGGAACGTTTTTATTCCTCATAAGCTCAATGCCATAGTGGAGCGCATTTATATAATTCAATACCTCCTGAACATCTTTATTTTCGGATTTTTCTTTTGATTTATATTCAAGAACCTGAGTCAAAGTGGTATTGATGTTTTCTATCTGACTTGAAAAAATTGCTTCTTTGGCAATATAAACATCAAGAAATTGCCTTTTGCTTGGAATGCGGTTTTGCGCTTCAGCAAATTTTCCTAAACTCTGTAGTGCTTCACCATAAAGTTCTACCAATTCATTATCTAATATAAGTGATGGTAATGGTGGCAAAGACCAAGGTATAAAGTGATTGTTTTCACCAAATTGTTCATAATGCCCGCTTCTGGATTTATCTTTCATTATTATCCCTTTAGGCAAAATTATAAAATAAGAAAGTTAAAAAATGAATATTATTTTATGATAGATGTCGAAAAGTAAAATAAGAACATCTTTTTACACTCATTATTTTACGAAAAGTCGGATACAAATAGCAAGGATAGCATCATTTATTTTGTTCGCAGAGTGAAACCTGCAAAAAGCCCAAAACTTCCTGCAATACGTGGGTTTTATAATTTTAAGAAAAGAAAGGTTTTTTACTTCGGAAGGTCATTTCCTATTTATATTCGTCAGGGTAATTTATGGTAATAGGGCGGAAATAGATTTATGGTTTTGTTGCTGATTATTATAAATGGCTTTCCTGATAGCAGTAACCCAAATTAGCCCCCATTCAGAACACCGCTAACACAAATTATGCGGAAATGCAGGTCTCTCATACTGCATTATTTTTTGCTTAAAATCAATCTGTTGCGCTCAATTAATTTTTTTATATGCAACTTATTTTTTAAATTTATCTTCCTTTCTGTGAATTTCCTTTGTCCTGTATTCTGCATACTCATTTAATATAAAACCTTGCTGATGCCGTACCAATCTACACAGAATAATTTTTGCTATTGTGTAAAATTTTTATTCGTCTTTTTTCTTACACTTTTTTTAGTATCCAATGCTATTGCAGATACCCATGTAACGGGAAACCAAAGTGGCTTGTGGAGCAAAGCCAATAGTCCATATATATTAGACGATGGTGGCGTAACTGTGCCTAATGGTCAAACACTCCTGATTGAACCGGGTGTAGAAATAAGGTCAACCTATTACTATGACAGAATATGGGTTTATGGCACTTTAGTCGCACAGGGTACGTCATCTGACTCAATCAGATTTGTAAATGCATCCAATTATGGATTGGCTCAGGAAGGTGCATTGTTTTTTTCCACCGGAAATACCAATTGTGTCATGGATTATGTCATCATGGACTCATGGGGATATAATTATTATGGGGATGTTGCCGCCATATATATTCAGGCTGGTTCTCCATCTATATCTCATAGCACTATAAGAAATTGCAATAGCCGTGGTATTTATATCACTAGCACATCAGGAACTCCATCTATTACCAATGTAGATTTTATTAATAACCCATTGGGTATTGAAACAACAACTACCACTTCAATGCCAACAATTTCGGGAATAAATTTTACAAATACACCTTCGGCCATATACGCTTATGCATCACAGATTGGCGGAATTACGAATTGCAACAACGCAGTTATTACTATCAAAAATTCTTCTATTGACTCCAACTCAACATTTGCGAAGCACACAGGAAATTCTTATTACAACCTTGAAGGGGGATTTTCTGTGTCCGCATCTAAAACACTTACACTACAGCCGGGGGTTAAGATCAGGTCAACCTATTACTATGACAGAATATGGATTTATGGAACATTGGTAGCACAGGGTACATCAACTGACTCTATCAGGTTTGTAAATAGTTCATATTATGGTTTGGCGCAAGAAGGAGCTCTGTTTTTTGCAGCAGGTAGCAACAGCTGTGTAATGGACTATGTAGTTATGGATTCGTGGGGGTATAATTACTATGGAGATATTGCCGCTATTTACATACAGGACGGTTCACCTTCAATTACGCATAGCAGTATCCGTAACAGTAACAACCGGGGTATTTATATAACCAGCACATCTGGCAGTCCATCTTTTAGCAACAATGATTTTGCGAATAACCCTGTCGGTATAGAAACAACTACCACTACATCCATACCAACAATTTCGGGTATCAACTTTACAAATACCCCTCTTTGTATTTATGCTTACGCTTCGCAAATTGGTGGAATAACAAATTGCAACAATGCAGTCATCACGATTAAAAGCTCTTCGATTGATTCTAATGCAACATTTGCAAAGCAAACGGGTAATTCTTATTATAATTTAGAAGGGGGCTTCACACTTTCTGCCGGTAAAATACTCACCCTTCAACCCGGAGTTGAAATAAGGTCTACCTACTACTATGACAGGATAATTATTAATGGTACGCTGATAGCTCAAGGAACTACGACAGATTCTGTACGGTTTATAAATAGGAGTAATTACGGTATTGCAAAAGAAGGGTCTTTATTCTTAAGCCCTACAAGTACCAATTGTATTTTAGACTATGTCGTTGTGGATTCGTGGGGGTATAATTATTATGGTGATGATAATGCCATCACAATACAAGGTGGCTCGCCAATTATTTCGCACAGCAGCATTCGAAATAGCAACAATAGGGGCATTTATTTGACTGCAAGTTCCGGTTCTCCTTCCATTACAGACAATCAATTTATTAATAACCCTTTGGGAATAGAAACTACAACTGCATCATCTATTCCTACAATTTCCGGCGTAAATTTTACAAATACCCCATTGTCAGTCTATGCTTATGCATCACAGATAGGTGGGGTTACCAATTGCAATAATGCTGTAATTACTATCAAAAATTCTTCCATTGATTCTAATGCAACATATGCCAAACACACCGGCAATTCATATTACAATCTTGAAGGAGGGTTTACACTTTCGGCGGGAAAAATACTGACACTTCAACCTGGTGTGGTAATCAGGTCAACGTACTACTATGACAGAATAATAATCAACGGTACATTGACCGCTCAAGGTACATCTACAGATTCAATTAAGTTTATTAATAGAAATGTTTATGGATTTGCAAAATTAGGAAGTATGTATCTGGGGGCTACAAGCACAAATTGTGTGTTTGACTATTTCAGCATGGATTCCTGGGGCTATAATTATTATGGTGATGATGCAGGAATTTATATTCAGGGAGGTTCTCCTATCATTACTAATAGCACCTTCAACAATTCCAACAACGCTGCAATTAATACAGCCGGGGCTTCCACTTCACTTAACATTTCAACAGTTGAATTTAATAATAATCCAAGAGCAATTTACATAAACAGCGGTGGTATTACTCCTCATATTAACAACCTTAAAATTAATAATAGCACAAGTGTGGGAATAGAAGTGGCAAGCGGTTCGGCCAACCCTTTTATTTCAAATATAGATTTTACAAGTACACCAATAGGAATCTACACGTTTGCCAGTAATATGCCAAGGGTTAGGCAATTAACAAACGCTGTAATAACACTTAAAAATTCTACAATAGATTCAACCTGTGTGTTTCCTAAGTTCCCTGGCAATGGATATTATAACCTAGAAGCAGGTTTTACTTTAGCTGCAAACAATACGCTGACTATAGAACCCGGGGTAGAAATAAGATCAACTTATTATTATGACAGAATAATAATAAATGGTACGCTGGTAGCACAAGGAACAGCATCTGACTCTATAAGATTTATAAACCGAAATGTTTATGGTTTTGCTAAATTGGGTTCTTTGTATTTAGGGCCAACAAGCACAAACTGTATATTGGATTATGTCTCTATGGATTCATGGGGTTATAATTATTACGGCGATGATGGCGCAATTTATATTCAGGGCGGCTCTCCTACGATATCTCATAGCTATATAAATAATTCAAATAATGTAGCAATAATAAGCAGTACAGCAGGTAACCCTGTCTTTTCTAATATCCGTTTTAGAAATGCAAACCTTGGAATTAATTTTACCAATAGCGATTCAAGGCCACGTGTATCTCAGGCAGATTTTGTAAATGTTCCCCTTTCTGTTTATAATTATGCATCACAGGTTTCTGGAATTACTAACTGTAACAATGCTGTCATAACATTTAGAAATGCAGCCATAGATTCAAGTGGTACATTTGAAAAACATACCGGCAATTCTTATTACAACATTGAAGGAGGGTTTACCCTTAATGCTTCTAAAACGCTGACAATACAACCCGGGGTAGAAATGCGATCTACTTATTATTATGACCGCATTGTAATAAACGGTACGCTTATAGCGCAGGGTACTTCAAGCGATTCTATTAGATTCATTAATCGTAACGTGTATGGATTTTCTCAATTAGGTTCTTTGTTTTTAGAATCAGGAAGTACTAATTGTTTGTTTGATTATGTTGTTATGGATGCCTGGGGTTATAACTACTATGGTGATAATGCAGCGTTATATATTAAAGGTGGTTCACCTGCTATAACACATAGTTCTTTTAGAAACAGCAATAACATAGGTA
Organism: Segetibacter sp.; assembly: GCA_031423805.1. Classification (GTDB taxonomy): domain Bacteria; phylum Bacteroidota; class Bacteroidia; order Chitinophagales; family Chitinophagaceae; genus Segetibacter. The sequence goes on from JANPGE010000275.1 coordinate 8,766, forward strand.
TTTACAATAGTTCACCCAATACCATTTTTACAAGCAATACATTATTAAACAATCCAACAGGGTTTTACAACGTAAGTGGAAGTCCTGTTTTAACCAACTGCAACATTTACAGCTGTTCAAACTATGGAGTGAACAATGTAAGTGGAAATATTGCCGACACAGTAGATGCACGTAATAGTTATTGGGGCACATTTACCGGTCCTTATCATCCAACACTCAACCCCATCGGCACAGGCAACCAGGTAAGCGACAGGGTAAAATTTCAACCATGGATACAACAGCCATTTATATTTTCATTTAGTCCAGTTGTAGCTGGAAATGGAGATAGCGTTACCATAAAAGGAGATAAGCTATCCAGTGTTACAACAGTAAGTTTTGGAGGTGTTGCAGCTAAGTCATTTATTATAGTTTCGGACAGTGTAATTATAGCTATTGTAGATACAGGTGCTACCGGTAGTGTTGCAGTGTCTTCACCAGGCGGTACATCAAGCCTTGCCGGGTTTTCATTTTGTACACCATTCTTACCGGCCATTGCAATTGTTGTTTCACCCAACGATACTATTTGCGCAGGTATAGTGCTCACCTTTACAGCTACGCCTTCAAACAATGGCTATACACCATTAGTATACTGGACAAAAAACAATACAAAAATCAGTGGGGCTTCAACAGCAATTTATTCAACGGATTCCCTGCAAAACAATGATATAATCAGATGCGTCATGGTTAGTGATGCACCATGTTCTACTGAAGATACAGTTGTAAGTAATCCTATAACTATAATAGTAAATCAACCATCTAATTCTACTACTTACGATACAATCTGTTCCGGCAATACTTATACCTTTAATGGCACAGGCTATACTACAACGGGTATTTATGTTGCACATCTTACAAACGCTGCCGGATGTGATAGTAGTGCTACCTTAGAGTTGTATGTAAAGCCTACAAGCAGTTCTGTAACTTCTGCAAGTATCTGCCCCGGAGATAGTGTTTTGTTTAATGGCATCTATTACAAATTGCAAGGATCTTACCCAATCCATTTTACGAATAGTGTAGGTTGTGACAGTACATCAACACTAAATCTTACTGTGAAGCCAGCCAGCAGTTCTACTACCTTAGCAACAATCTGCAATGGTGACACCTATGTATTCAATGGAAATTCTTACACTACTTCGGGTAACTTTACAGTACATCTTACAAATACAGAAGGTTGCGATAGTTCAGCAAATTTGATACTTACGGTTAATCCTGTTGTTACACCAACTGTTTCAATTAACTCTTCTGCAAGCGGCCCTGTTTGCACAGGTAACAATATTACTTTTACCGCCGTTCCGGCAAATGCAGGAGCAACTCCAACCTATCAATGGAGTGTAAATGGAGTAAATGTGGCTACAGGAAATGCCTTTAGCTCAACTACACTTCAAAATGATGATACTGTAATCTGTACACTAACTACAACTGAAACCTGTGTGACATCATCAACCGCAATCAGCAATCAGATTGTAGTTAATATAGCTGTTACACCAACAGTAAATGTTGTTGCAAGTGCGGACTCGGTTTGTCCGGGAATGCCTGTAACGCTCACTGCAAGCGGGGCATTAACTTATTCATGGGCTGCTGCCAATGGCTTGCCTGCAAGTACAGGTGCAACTGTAACAGCATATCCAACAGAAGCAACAACTTATACTGTAACAGGCTTTAATGGTTGTACTGCTGATGCTACTGTTTCAGTTGGTATGCATTCAGTTCCTGTTGCCGATGCAGGAAGCGACCAAACAATATTAAGAGGAAGCAGCGTAACATTAACTGCAACGGGAGGCTCTTCCTATTTATGGAGTAATGGCGAATCTACTGCTTCAATAGTTGTATCACCTGCAAACACTACAAGTTATATCGTTACTGTAACCAATCAATTTGGATGTACTGACAATGATACTGTTATTGTAAATGTCAACTTCTCTTCACTTACAATTAATAATTCGTCTTACAATTATGGAGATGTTGTATTGAATCAACCTGCTTCTTTTACGTTACAAATCACCAACAATGGTACATTACCAATAGATATAGACAGTGCATTGGTAACTCCACCATTTAGTGCAGGATTTGTTACCCAATCATTGCCGGCAGGAAATACATTGAGTATCCCTGTAACCTTTAATCCGCAGGCAACACTTATTTATCAGCAAAACCTTTTAATAAAAACCGGTGTAGGCAATTATAATATTAATTTGAGAGGAAGAGGTATAAACCCTGCACCTGCATGGACACTAACGCCGGTTTCAATTGATTATGGAAATGTAACAGTAGGTAGTAATTCAATCAGAAACTTTCTTGTAACCAATACCGGCAATGTGCCCGTTAGTCTTGATAGTTTACTATTCTCAAATGCTGCATTTACAAGCAGTACGTCGGTTCCCGCAACTATTGCTGTTGGTGGAAATAAAATTGTTTCAGTTTCATTTGCTCCTGCTGCTATTGCTTCCTATAGCGATATCCTGAAAGTGAAGTATACAACAAATGGACTAAACCAATTGCAGGTGTCACTTAGCGGATTTGGATATGTAGCCGGAACGCCGCCACAAATTACATATCTCCCATCAGGCCCTTATAATGGCAATGTGGGTGTAAACCCAACTGTTGGGCAACCGGGTTTATATACTTACAGAATTATTTATAAAAGCCCGGTAAATATTGCTCCGCAAAATGGATACCCAACCATAGGAATAGATAAAAATGGTGACGGTGATTTTATTGACCCGTCCGAAGGCGTTTATTCGATGACCAAACTAGATACAACTTCTGATTGGGTTAATGGTGAAGTGTTCACCTATTCAACCAATATTGCCAATGGCAATACCTGGGGCTATCAATTCTTTGGAAAAGACTCTTTGGGTAACAATGCAACAGCAATTAACACTGCTTATAAATCAGGACCTGTAGTCACTAATCAAACGCTTGATTTAAGCATTTATGCCAATGATATTTCCTTCAGTAAACAAAACCCTGCAGTGGGCGAAACCTTTACTGTATATGCTAATGTGCACAACAACACGCCTTATAGTGCAAGCAATGTAAACATCAGGTTTTATACCGATAGCCTTTATTATGGCGAAACAACACTACCATTCATTGGACCAAATGGGACAGCGCCGGTCAGTATGAATTTCAGTTATAATACAGATGGATTCTATCCTATTAAAGTATGGATAGACAGTGCCGGTGCATTAGCCGAAACCAATGCCCTGAACAACTATGCCATCAGACCAATTACGGTTGGGCATTTCTCTGTACCGGGAGCTATTAATGTAACAGCAACTTCATCAGTACAGACTTGTCCTTCAGGAGTTGTAATCAGCGGAACCGCATTCTATACAGGATTAAACCTGCAGGGTACACCACCTGCATTGGGAGCTACTGTATCTGTAACTGTAAGAGATAATAATGGTGCAATAGTAAGTACAGGAGATACTTATTCTGTTACAGGTGGCAATTGGAGCATTTATTTTGGCAGTTTAAATTGCGGCAGTTTATATAGCTACACAGTTAGTATAACAGACTTTACCCTTACGGGAAATTTGGGTGCAGCTAAATCATTCACTATACCATGCGTGACATGTAGTGGTGGCGGTGGCGGAAGCGGCGGCGATGTTTATAGTATGTACACCGGTGGCGGTTCATATAGCCCATGTCTTGTTCAGAATCAGGCGTTTAATTATACCGTACCTGTGGTAAACAATGGTAATAAAACTACTTACAACGATTCGCTAAGGGTGTATGCTGACGGCTTACTTGTACAAACCTACACAATGGATTCATTGATTGCCGGGCAGTCTGTTTCGTTCAATACGTCATTAACGCTTAGTGCAGGTAATCATACATTGTCTAATACTTTAATTTACAGAAATCCTTCTACGCCGGTATATGATTCTGTTTCAGTAGTTGTGAATGTATTAACAGGAATGCCTGATTTGTATCTTGCTAATTTCTCACAATCAAATGTCGGGTTTACGGTGTTGAATGTAAATGGCATTTCGTGTATTCCTGCCGCCGCTACATATATGTACATCTATGATTCTGTAACTGCTTCGCCGGGTTATGTGTTGGTAGATTCTATAGCAGCCCCTTCTTTAGGTAGTGCATCTACATTATCTTATGATTTCAGTTCGTGGAGCCGTGGTCAACATTTCCTTAAATTGAAAACCGATGGAAGAAACAATGTTGCTGAAACCAATGAAAACAATAACCTTTTGTATGCTGTCCTCACTATTAAACCTGACTTCTACATTACTGATATTACACCATCATCCAGCCATGTAAAGCAGGGTGATGTAATCAACTTTACTGCGACAGTAAACAACAGAAGTGTGGTTGGCGGACCATTTAAAGTTGAATTTAAAGTTGGCAATGCAGTTGTCGGTTCTAAAAAATTAATTTCAAGTCTGGGATACAACAGCAGTACAATCGTAGTTTCAGATCCTTATATTGTTCCATCAAATTGCCCTGAATTATTAAAAGTTACTGCAGATGCTGATGATGAAGTTGATGAATTGGATGAAACAAACAATGCTGACTCTTTGTTGTTGGGTATAGACCTTGTTGGTGGTGCAGGTTGTAATTCAACCGGCTCATCTTGTAATCCATACACGGTAGTAATGGGAAGTTCTATACAAGCATTTGCACCTGTAACCAATAGCGGCAGAAGAGATGCAGATACAGTTCATGTAAGGTTCCAATTTGAAGGTTCAACAATTGGATTTGATAATGTTCCGGGCATTGCAGCAGGAACTGCAAAGTATGCTTCATTGACACATACTTTCAATACACCCGGTCTAAAAGTAGTAGAAGTATATCCTGATTATGACGGTCAATATTGTGAGACCAACGAAACAAACAATGTTGGCTATATCTATATTCAGGTATTAAGCGGGTTGCCTGATTTGAGAATTCTTTCGCAGGATATTTCTCCAAGTAACTTGAACCCTAATCCCGGACAGCCAATCACTATTGTTTCTTCGGTCCATAATATTGGTACAGTAAAATCTGAACCGACTGTTGTGCGTTTTAGTGTAGATGGGGTGCAGTTGGGAAGCGACGTAGCTATTGTAGGTATTGAACCCGGACAAGATACTACTGTGGCAGCTACTGCAACTTACACAGGCACATCAGTAGGGCCAAAAATATTAAAAGCATGGGTGGACAGTGCACAGACAATGGCAGAGTACGACATTTCTAACAATGCGGCTACAAGGGCTGTTATAGTTGGTGCTGCGCCTGACTTTGCAAGAAGTATTAATGAAGCTATATCATTCAGCACTACTGATTTTCATAATGGTGAGGTGGTACAATTATGCAACTATATCAGAAATTATGGAGGCGATACCGGTACCGCATTCCTTAAATTTTATTTGGTAACACCAACAGGTGGAAGACAATTGATAGACAGTGTACAATTTACCCTGAAAGACAGAGACAGTGCAAGGGTTTGTACCAATTGGACAGCCACTGCAGATTCAGGAATGATTGTAACAGAAATAACAGGTTCTAACCCGCCGGAGTTTAATGTACTCAACAACAGCGACAGTATAACATTCAAAGCGGAACCTGCTGATACCATTAAGATTTGCGCAAATGATTCTGTTACTATTTATGCACCAACAGGCTATGACGGTTATAATTGGAGTACCGGTGATACTGCCAATCAGATAAGGGTAGGAATAGGTCATTATGCATTGGTTGTAAAAGATGCAGGCGGCAATTATTTTACTGCAAGAGATACACGTGTATTAATAAAAACAGCACCAACAGGAATAACTCCTGCCGGACCATTACATTTGTGCAGTGCGGATTCTGTTACTTTATCAATCATTGGAAGTGGTTACAATCAAATAACATGGAGCAACTCAAGTACCAATGCATCAATTGTTGTAAAAGCAGCAGGAACCTATAGTGCACTTGTAACGGATTCTGCAGGTTGTACCTATAATCTGCCTGCCGTGGTAGTTACACAAAGTCAGCCTGTGCTTCCTGTGTTAAGTCCTTCAGGCACGGTAAATACCTGTAACGGACAAAGTGCAACATTGACATTGGCAAACGGACCATATAGCGAAGTGTTGTGGAATACAGGTGCCACTACAACTTCAATCACCGTGAATACTTCCGGTAAATATGCAGTAAGCGTAAGAGATAGTTATGGATGTCAGGGGGTGTCAGATTCTGTAGTTGTTCATATCAATGCAACACCTCCAATTATGCTAAGTGGCTCGGCTACTATTTGTTATGGTGGTTCTGTTACGCTGACTACGGCCGTAGCAGACAGATACTTATGGAATACCGGCGATACAACACAAAGTATTGTTGTAACTGTTGCAGGACCATACACTGTTACTGCTTACCATGGAAATTGCAGCAGTACTTCAGCTACTGCAACTATTAAGTATCGTGCATGTGGTGCACCATTAAACAGGAAAACAAAAAACATTACAAGTTATACTGCAAGGCTACTATGGAGAAGCGTTCAGTGTGGTAATGGATACGAAATAGAGTATCGCCGATTGGGAGATACTGTTGCTATTCCTTTAGCAACTACAGACACAATTGCAGGCCTTACAGGCCTTACTCCTTTAACACCTTATCAGTGGAGGATTAGAACGGTCTGTGGCCCTGTAAAAAGCGGCTTTACAACGTGGGCAAACTTTACTACATTGGCAGGTATTACAACAAGACCAAACCTTGGCAATGATACAACAATAACAAAATGTCAGGGCCTTACCATTAACCTAAATAATGTGTTTGTAACAGCCTCATACAATTATGTAAACTGGAACACACCTAATCCGCAAGCTGCTGAAACAGGCGTTTACAGGCTTATTGCAGGTAACCCTTATGGTAGAGATACTGTTATGGTAACAGTTGTAAATAATCCAAAACCCGTAATAGGTAATGATACTACAGTGTATATCTGTTCAGGCACTGTCAGAAGCATTCAAAACCTTTATGACATTTCATCTTATGCTGCTGTACGCTATAGCACCACAAGACCTGATATTGCAAGGGCAGGAACTTATCTGATTATAGTTTCTAACACATACGGTTGTGAAGATACTGCACAAATTACCGTATTACCCGAACCGCCGTTTGTACCTGTTGTAACTGCATCAGGACCACTTACTTTCTGTTATGGAGATAGTGTAGCACTAACCGTTACAGGAGATAATATTGTACAGTACAATTGGAGTAATGGATTTACAGGAAATCCGTTGCTGCTTAAATCGTCAGGTTATTACAGGGTTACGGTTACCAATCATCATGGATGTATTAAGACAACTACATTTACTTTAGTAACTGCGCAAAAACCACCGACACCTGTTATTACTACTAACCCTGCTATAGTGAGCAATGTATGTCCCGGCATTACTGTTACGCTAACATCATCAGCAAGTAACAATCTGTGGAGTACGGGTGAAACTACTGCAAGTATAAATGTAAACACTGCAGGATTATATACCGTAACTGCAATTGATAACATAGGCTGTACAGCAAGCAACCTTAAATACGTTAGTTATAGAAGATGTAGCCCGCCAATTGCTTTTTCAACTACAGCTATTGGCACCACAACTGCAACGCTCAATTGGCAATCGGTACCATGTATTAATAGTTACGAGGTGGATTACCGTATAGCAGGAACACATACTTACACAACTGTTATGGTTACCGATACCTTTGTAAATCTAAGCAGCCTGTCATCATTCACTAAATATGAGTGGAGGGTAAGGTGTGTCTGTGCTACAGGTACAAGTACTTATTCTGCTGTAAGGAATTTTAAAACAGCAGTATTTACCCGTGATATTTTTGTAAAAGCAACACAAAACAACACCACAAGAGAAGGCGTATTTGTAGAAGTATTCCCCAACCCAACAAAGGCAAATGCCTCGGTTAAGATAAAAGGTTATACAGGCAAATTTGACCTTACCATTACCACCACCGAAGGAAAGCCTGTTTGGCATGGAACACAATTAAACAGCAATACAGTTTTGCTACCTGAAATAAACAACACCGGTGTTTACTTTATCACCTTTAACAATGGTAAGGAACAGAAGGTGTTGAGGTTGTTGGTGGAGAGGTAGATTAGTCAGTAAGTCGTTTATATTAAAATGCCGGAGTTTGTCTCCGGCATTTTTTGTTTGTGGACTGAAATCGTTTAGTTGTTCAATTTTTATTACCCGATCCAAGCTCATTTTCGGGTCTTGCATTTCCTGCGTTCTTTCATAGCCTACTTTTGCAAGCCATTGCTTAAATGGTTCGGCCTTTGGGGAAGGGATGGACTGAATTAGCCGTAGTAATTGCTGTGTATCTGCAACATCTGTCATCCGCATTTTCCCATCAGGTGCTTCCATTTTCAAAGCGTTACAATTTGTAACGGTTTCATTTCCTTCTGCCAAAAGTCGTTTCTTCATAACTCGCCAATACACCTGCGGGTTTTCACTTTCGGTTAATATTGCAATCACATCTACAATAGCAAAATACCAGGTTTCTTTTTCCTCATCCCAATGGGTGCGGACTTTTTTGCTTTCGAATAGTTTGATGTCGGGCATAAATTACATGCTTTAGATTTTTGCTAACTTACTATTTTCTTAGCTGCTTTGAAAGTGAAAATGATGTTTGCGATTACGAGAATTGCTATGGCTGTGAGAAAGAAGTAAATTATGGGTATTAACTAATTATTAATATTTCTTGTTCCAAACCTTTCTTGTATTTCTCAATCAACTTCAACAAAGCACGAATATTTTCTTCTTTGATTTCATTTATGTCAAACTGAATTGCTTGGTTGTTGTAGTTGTCTCGATTGCCTTTGGTTGAAATTTTTTCTTCAATGTCTGTCGGCAAGTAAAAACTTGCTTTGTCCCGTAAGTGTTTCTTAAACTCATTCATGTAAATATTCAGTCCAGCAAAGTCAAAGTCTCCAAAGTGTAAGTAACTGTTAGGAATTACTTGCAACCACTTAATTAAGTCCTTGCTCTGCGGATATCTTGAAACAAATAGCGGTCTAATATTATCAAATAGTTTTTTCTGTTTCTGAATGTGTCGGAAATTTTCAGGATTTTCAATTCCGATTATTGTAATGTCGTTGGAAGGAGCGAAGCTGTCATAATCGTAAATGAAAGTGAAAGTTCCATCTTGCGGTTGAATCGTAATTTGCCTCTCGTTTAAAATACAATCAACTGGCTGACAGCAATTCACTAAAAAACCTCTGAAGGTTCTGATTGACTTTAGTTTTGAGTTTGAAGAAACTTCAATTGCTTCCCCACGACTTAAATCTTCTTTCTTACATGCGACAATGTAGTTTTCCAAATTGTCAATGCCGAAATGATTCTTCAAATAATCACGAAGTGAATTTTTATTTGAAAGATAAATCAGCGTTTTACTTCTTCCTTGAATTTGCTTTTTCAAAATACCATTGTCAATCATTGATTCAATAACTGAATGTTTCAACTTGCTGAATGGAATTTTTTCTCCGTTCAGCAATGCAGTTAGTCTTTGAGCTATTGAAATTGGCAATATCATTCTTCAGAATATTGAGATAAAATTCGTTTAACTTTAGTGATACTCTTTCCGTCTTTTTCTAATTCATAAATGTGCTTAAATGCAAGTGCATCATTTTCTATTGGAGAACTGTTTATTAAAAGAATATTTCTATCCTCGGCGAACTTCAAAATACCTCTTACATTATTTGGGTGAAGTTTTCCAATTTCATCCATCATACAATGCAATTGGAAATCTTTAAACCCTCGTTTTGATGCACCCTCTTTGAAAACATTAAGCAACATAATGTTCAACATTGCTTTTACTAAAACATCAGTCCCTTCAGAGCCAACATTTGAAAGCTTTTCAACCCAACCTGTGTCGTTTTGATTTTCTTCTATTCTAAACTTTAACTCAAACGAATCTGAAAGGGAAATGTAATCTCTTTTCAGCTCGCCAATTTTTTTCACAAATTGTTTCAATAAGTCAATTGCATCTTTGTTTTTCTTCTCTCTGTTTTCTGATGAAAACAAATTCGCTTCTCCTAACTCAAAAGAATTTTCATCGTTGTATTCTTTAATCATTATTAGCAATTGCACTACTTCATTTTTACTCTTATCAATTTTCAATTCAATTTTCTTTATTACACCTGCAAAATTCTTCTCAATAAAATCATTATTGATTTTATTGATTACGGTTTGAATTTTTCCCGACTCAGCAACTAAACTATTTGTTTGTGTCCCAATGGTAGTTATTATAAGAGCAAAGCGTTCATTTACTTCCTTTTCTATTCTCTCAATTTTCTTTTCCTCTATAAAGTCCGAAAGCATTATAGCAAAATCAAGGAATGATTTATCGTCAATAAGTTGTTTGGGGAACTTGAAAATATTTTCATCACTAAACTTTCCAAGGAAGTCAGTTGTCGTTTTCCTCAATTCATCAATTCGGCTGTGCAACTTTTCGTGATGAATTTCTTTTATCTCATCAATCAAAATCTTAACTCTTTTTTCGGTTTTATTTTCTCCAACTGGATTGATAAAGTATTCTTGAATTGTATTGTAGCACATTGAACCATTGAAGTTTTCAAATGCCTCATTGTCTTCTTTTATTTTAGCTAATCTCTTGTTCAATAAACCAATCGCTTCTTGAACAATTCCAAGGTCTTTATTGATTGCTTCTTTTTGCAGATTGTGTTTCTTTTCTTCTTGCTCTAATTGTTTTTCAAGAATTTGCTTGTCATTTTTAAAGCTGTCAAGTTTGTCAAATAACTGCTCTTTATCGTAGTTAAATCTTTCTACTAAAACTCTGTTTTCATCTATGAAATCAATTTCAATTTTTATCTCTGCTAACCTTGTATCAATTTCAGTTAGTCTTGAAGTGTCTGCACCTTTTTCAGAAAGTTCTTTTTCCTTTTGAGATTCAATCTCTGCTTTTCTTTTTTGAATAGCGGCTCTTTCAACTTTTATTTCTGCTTCAATATTTATTAAAAGTAGCTTTACTTTTTCTTCCTCTGCTTCAATTTTCTTATCTCTTTCTTTTTCTTTTGATTTAATCAACTTGCCTAATTCTTCCTCTACTTTATCAACTTCTGCTTTTGCCTTTAATTCAATTGCTGTTGCTTCTTCAATTGCTAAGTCAGCCTTTTCAATTGCTTTCTTCTTTTCTATTTCGGCATTTGCAACGAAACTGTTTTGTCTCACTGTTGCTTCTAAAAGTTTGATTTGATTTTGCTCTAATAAATAATCGTTCTCTTTGACTGCCTCATTCTTCTCACGAATTTTTGGTTGATACTTTCTTTTAAGATTCTCCTTTTCTTTTTCTGTCTTTTCTGTAAGTGCTGAAACTGATTTTTTAATTTCTTCAATGGATTCAAGAAACTCAATCTTTTCATTTTGATAGTCAGAAACCGTTTTAACGGTTTTGCTAATTTCAGTAAGGTCAATCTCTATCCCATAAAAATTATTTGATTTGCTTATAATTTTTGGAGACAAAGAAGTATTGAACAAAACATTTTTTTCGTCAATCACTTTTCCAATTGTGTTTTCCCATGCGGGATAATTCTCTGTTAGCCAGCCATACAATGAATGCTTGCTGTTTTCAATGTAGGAATCAATCTCAACAATCTTCTTATTTGCAATTTCAATTTCAGCATTTCGCTTATCCTTTTCTCCGTCAAATGTTTTCTGCAAATCTTTATCATCAATTCCCCATTGTTTGTTTAAAGTTTCAACTTCCCTTTTGTTGTTACCGTTTTCAGAATTTAGTTTTAGAGTAGTCTTTTCATAACTATCAATTAGTGTTTTCGTTACAATAATTTCCTTTTCAAAAAAACGCTGATGTTTAACACCTTCTTTTAAAAGATTTAGTTTGTGTGTTACTTGCTTTCTATGCTCCCAATCTAATCTTGCATTTTCAATTTCTTTTTTGTGTGCTATTCTAATGTCAGCAATTAATTTATCAGAACCGCTTTTCGTTTCGTCTTTGAATGTTAGAAAGGTAGAATTGATTTTGAACTTGTCAGCATTTTTTCCATTCACAAATTCGTTCAATTGGTTTTCTAAACTGCCAAGCAATGCTTGAAATTTTTGTACTAACTCTTTGAATTGTGTTGAAAGCAAGTCCTTCTCATCATTCAATTTTTTCTGCTCCTTTTCAAAAGAATCTTTCTTAGAAACCTTCTCAATAACTTGCTTGATGTTTTTCTTCTCGTAATCCTCTGCTAACTTTTTAGCCGTTTTTAGTTTGTCCTCAAACACACTTATCTCCCCTGCAATTTTCTTCTCCTTGTTTTTGAATGTCTCAAATGCTTTAGCAAGTTTTCCTTTGTAAACATCAGCAATAATCGTTTGCTTCTCCAACTTCTCTGTTAGTTCTGGTTCTTCTTCTTGAATTTTATTGAAAGCCCAAACCAATTCTTTTGCAAGTTGGTTCTTCTCCCTCTCTAAATGTTTGATTGCAATTTGAAGTTTGGAAATTGAAGTAGCTTGTGCTGATGCTGTAGGCGTTTTAAATTTTCTTATGTCAGTCAGTTGTGTTTCAAATCCGTTTAAGTGGTGAGCATATTGATTTAAGTCAATTCGAATGTCATTTTCTAAAGACATAATGATTGTCTGCTTGATAAACTCCGCTTCCATTTTTGAGTTGAGAAACACATTCTGAATTGTCTTTGGAATGTTTTGATATTCCTTGCTCTCAAGCAGAGAATATCTTTTCAACTCATTCTTTTTCCCGTCATGATTTCCATAAAGAATGTCTCTGTATTCTTTGTGTTCGTCAATCTTTCTCTTTGTGTAAAAAATTTTATTTGAATCAAGTTGTTGTGCAATTGCTTCCCAACTATCAGGCACATTTCCGTTTGCACTTACAAAATAGTTTGACATATACCCACCATCAAAAAATCTGAAACAAACTTTGTGTTGCGATTTATAAGAAACAACACAAAACTTGCCGTCTGCTCTCACTACTTCATAAATAATATATGAGTTTGAATTTTTGAAATAGTAATCTGTATAAGAATCTTTTGCTCTGGGAATTCCCAAGCCCCCAGTATCTGCATTGTAGAAAAATAAAATCGCTCTCAATAAAGTGCTTTTCCCTACGCCTTGTGTACCTGTGAAATGTACATTGCCGTCTAAATTAATCTCTGCATACTTAATATGAGCACTATTTATAAATATGATTCTATTCAGGTATCTCATATTGAACTTCGTCTGGTATGTTAATATTGTTAATTAGTTCTTCAAGATACTTGAAGGATGAAAGCACTTTATATGACTTTAAAATTTCGTTTTCAATTTCTGCATAGCCGTCTTTACACAACAATTCAATGGCTTTTAAAATAATTTCATGGTAAGGAGTTTTTTCGTCAAGTTTAAGAGTGCCTCGTACTCCGTCAGCTTTGCTTTTCAAAACAGCATCAATGCTAATCTTAACGTTTATTTCTGATGGAGAAAAACTGTAGCCTGAAGAAAAGGAGTTGTCAAATGCTTTGAAGAAATCAACAATGTCAATCCATCTACAAGCTATTTCCAACTTTCTTTCTAAGTCGGCTTTTGATTCTTCTTTTCGAGAAAAGTAATAAAATTCATCTCCCTTTTCAAGAATGAAATTGATTGAAAAATAGTGTTCGTAAAGCTCCTCGTAAGTCTCGCTCTTGTCAATAATTTCAAATAGTTTACAAATGCGTACATCGGAACTATTAGAGCAAATAAACTGCCCTTTGCTTAGTAGTTCAAATATCTCACCTGTTTGTCTTGGAACACTCATATTATTTTTTACTTTTAGGATAAACCATTGCGTATTCAATTTGATTATACCTATTAAAATCTTGCGACACATCTAAATCTTCTTTAAAGATTGAAATCATTTGGCAATAAATTGTTACTCTTTCTCCAATCGAAATTTCTCTTTGAAATGGATACTCTAAAACATACTCAAACAAATGTTTTCCAGATGTTGCAAAATTTTTGTTTACCTCTCGCAAATTGATGTGAATTTTTTTCTCTGTGTTGGGTTCTAAATCATTGGGTGAAAGATTTTCAGCCAATTGCTTCGAAGGATTTATTCCCGATTTGTATTTGTTGCTTACTTTTTTTATTAACTGATACACTTCATCTTTCTGCAAATTATCAAGGGAAAGTTTGAGAGGATAAACAGGCTTTACTTCAAACGACATCAAGTGAGTGTTTGCTAAAGCTTCAATGATGTTTGTCTTATGTTTTATCTCATACTGGTCTCTTAAATACTTCAATTGTCTTAGCTTCTTTATGAACTTACTTTGATATTTTATTTGGTTGATATATTCAATGATCTGCTTTCTCGTTTCAATTAAGTTTTGTCTTGATTCTGTCAAGTCCAAACTAAGTTGTGTCTTGATATATTTCAATTCCTCGTCTGCTGCCGTTTTGAAAAAAGTCAATTCATCTTGGTTAATCAATTTTTCAGTTTGTTCAATCAGTTGCTGAATAGCAACTAACTTTTGCTTGTGATTTTCAAGTTTTGAAAGTTTGATTTTGTAATTGGGTTCTGTCTTAAAAGCATTTTCAATATTCCTGTTTAAGTCAAGAATGTTTCTGATTGTGATTCTTCCAATTTTCCGCAATGCAGATTTCACTGCCTTCAAATACTTGTATCTATCGCTGTCGCTATTTGCTTGCAAATAATAAAGCATGTACTCATCCTTTACTTGTTTGATGTTGTCATTGATGTATGAAGTATTTATCTCTTCATTCACTTCTAAAATTTCCTCAAAGAATTTTAAAAACTGGTCATCAAGTTCGAGATAAGTTCCGTTTTGTCTAATGATATTCTTTGACAATAAAAGTTGAATCACATCTTCGTTGTTTTCCAAAACATCAAGAGCATACTCATACTTGTATGAAAGCGATTTTCGCTTTTCAAACATTTCTGCAAGTAGTTTGTGACCCCTACTAAGAGTATTGAGTAGCTCCCTTATGGAATTAAAGTGATTCATTTTTTAAAAACATTATTTCTATGCCATTCAAAGTTGTTCTTTAATGGAAAGTAGGTGTTTAACTTGGGCAAACAGATTTCTCTGTTTTCAAAACATCTTATACTGTAATTAGTTTCATTTTCCTTAAAAGTTTTAGAAACAATTACCCGATAATTTTCATCTATCGCTATCAGCCCCCTGTCAAATGCTCTGTGAAGGTTTGGGCATAACGCAATTCCATTTTTAATTGTATCATCATAACTTTCACAGAAGGGCACAATATGGCAAGCATCAACCATAGATATATTTTCCATCGTATCTATTCGCATTCTAGAAATGCAACAAGTATAGTTGTAAATTTTAGGTATTTCTCTTTTAAACAAACTTTCTCTTAAAAATATTTCCTCTTCATTTTGTTGCTGAATTAACTTCTTAATCTCATTCCTATAATCGGTTGCATCTTCTCTTAAAATTTTCCCTTCAATATCATCAAACAGTTTTTGTTGGCCGCTATCTGAATTGCTGAAATTATTTTTTGTAGTGGGAAAATATTCATTTAATAAAAATTGTTGCAAGATGCTGTTGCTATTTTTGTCTTCCATCAGCGAATGCAAATCATCTTCAATTACTGCATATTCAACCGCTGCATTTAGGTTAGAAAACGTTTTCATGATTGAACCCATTTGATTAATGTTTTCAAATCCATTTTTCGGAACAAGTTTCCAGAACATATCACTCTTTAAATAGTAAAACGGATATGAGATTCTGCATTCATGATTGGTAACAACAAGTAAATTCCAATTGGATTTGAATAATGCAACTAATTCAGGTGTTATGTAAATTTTGTTATTAGTAATCAGGCCATTCTGAAAAGCTTGTAATACAGAAAGTAATAAAATAGGTTTATGTGGTGCAATACCGTGTGATCTATCTATTCTAAGTCTTTTGAATGCCCTAAGATATTTTTGTATTGTTTCCTGCACACTTTGAATGTTATTGTTATTTGCGATTGCGTTGTGACTTCTTTTATCAAAAATTAACTTTACCAGTATTTGTAATCAGGGCATTGAACTAAAAAGAGTTTAATTACATTTTTATTCACACACGAAGATAAAAGTTCAACGCTAACAAATAAAAAATAATATTTATTTTATTCTACATTTTAAAATTTCATTTTGGGCCTGTTATTTATCACATACATTTAAACAATAGCAGAAAAATCTTCAAGTAAAATACTCCTTCCATTTTATCATTTTACAGTAGATTTATACCAAATAAGATTTCTTTTATGCCAGAAATTAATTGGTCAGAAGCTGTGCGGCCTTTATTGAAAAAATACAAGGGGAAACAACATCCGCTTCATTATGGTAACATCTACCAATTGATCGTCATGGTGGTGTTGTCGGCACGGAGTACAGACAAACTGATCAATGATATTGCTCCCCAATTTTTTGCTGCATTTCCAACTATGGAAGCACTGTCGCAAGCTACACCTGCAGCTATTGAAGAGCTGATAAGCGGGGTTAGAAGTTTTGTAAAGAAAGCCAAATGGCTAAGCGATTTATCACAAATAGTGAGGAAGGATGAAAACATTCCGCTCATCATGGACGAGTTGGTTGCACTGCCCGGCATGGGCCGAAAATCTGCCAATGTTATACAAAGGGAGGCAGGCGCCAAAGCAGAAGGGATTATTGTGGACCTGCATGTGTTAAGGGTAGCTCCAAGACTTGGCATTGCTTCGGGCACAGATCCAAAGAAAATTGAAAAACAAATGATGGACGTGTTACCCCAAACCCAATGGGATGCAGGCATGGCAATGTCTTTTCTCGGCAGGGAAATATGCAGGCCAACCAATCCCAACTGTGAAGTATGTGTAATGAACAGCGTTTGTGCATATTATAAAGCAGCTAAACATGGCTCTTAATTCATCCCATACTTCCTTCAAATAATTCTATCCTCGAATCAATTCGAAAGTGAAATCCAACTAAAAAGCAAGTAAATTTGTAAAAACGACAAATCATGAACGAAGTACAGCTAATGCGTAAGCAGGTTAAAAGCTATATAGATAGTGCTGATGAAAAAGTTGTGAAAATGATGCATGCTATGTTAGAAGTAAATGCAGACAATAGTTGGTGGGATACTATGCCTGATGCTATTAAAAAAGACCTGGAAACAGCTCTTGCTCAATCAGAAAAAGGTGAAGTTATAGAACATTCTGAAATACAAAAGAGATACAGCAAATGAAATAGACTTGCTTGTATTTTGGAATACTTATCAGAACCCCAAAAAACTAAAGAAATAGAGCCTTTCAAATAAAGGAATCAATCGGGTTCCAAAATTCTTATTAGAATCTTCTTTGAGTTTTCATTTGTACGCTACGTCGTAAAAAAACTCCTCCCATTGTAACAATCCACACAAAAAATCTATCTTTCCCTCATGTGCGGTATAGCAGGCATATTATCTCATGATACAAGCAAGGTCAGCAGGCAGCGTTTGCAGGCTATGACAACTGCTATTGCCCACCGTGGGCCGCAGGGAGAAGGCTTTTGGGTTAATGAGAATAATACCGTGGGCTTTGGTCACCGCCGGTTGTCCATCATTGATTTGAGTAATGCAGGTGCGCAACCTATGCATTTTAAAGACAGGTATACTATTGTTCACAATGGAGAAATCTACAATTACATTGAGCTCAAAAATGAACTGATTAACAAGGGTTATCATTTCGCTTCACATACCGATACCGAAGTGGTGTTGGCGGCTTATGATTGTTATGGTAAAGACTGCCTGCAACATTTTGATGGCATGTTTGCTTTCGCCATTTGGGATGCGGTTGAACATACCTTGTTTTGTGCAAGGGATCGCTTTGGAGAAAAACCTTTCTATTATCATTACAATGCTACAAACAATGAGTTGGTTTTTGCCAGCGAAATGAAAGCCTTATGGGCAGCAGGGGTTCCTAAGAAAATGCGGAGCGATATGCTGTTCAACTATCTAACCCTCGGGTGGGTTCAAAGCGCAGTAAGCAAGGAGGCAACATTTTACGAAGACATATTTTCTCTGCCGCCTGCACATTGTATTACCTATCATTTTCCACCTGATAACAAAGCTACTTTCACCATCAGCAGCTATTGGGATTTAGATAAAGAAACCAAAGTTCAAGGCCAAACTGATAAGCAATTGCAATCTACTTTTATGGATTTGCTCACCACTTCTGTAAGCCGTCGACTACGTAGCGATGTTCCGGTAGGTTCAAGTCTTAGTGGTGGTTTGGATAGTTCATCTATTGTAGCTATCATCAATCAAATGATTGGTGATGCTACCAAACAAAAAACATTCTCTGCCGTGTTCCCCGGTTTTGAGAAGGATGAATCAGCTTATATAAAACAAGTAGTGGAGCGGTTTGGTGTTGACAATTTTACAACTACTCCTACATCAGAAGATTTTATACAAGACTTTCAAACCCTTATCCACCATCAGGAAGAGCCGTTTCAGTCTGCGAGTATATATGCGCAATACAAGGTGTATCAACTTGCAAAACAGCAGGGCGTCACCGTCATTTTAGACGGACAAGGGGCAGATGAAACGTTGGCCGGTTACACCAAATATTATCATTGGTATTGGCAGGAATTAATTGCAGCAAAAAAATGGAATGCTGCAAAAGTAGAAAAAAATAATGCTGCACAAAATGGGCAAAAAATTGATTGGGGCTTCAAAAATTACCTAGCTGCTTTTTTGCCACAGGTGGCTGCTAATCAGTTGGAGAAGAAAACCTATCATCAACAATTACATAACAATGAACTGACCAAAGATTTTATAGACCATAACAAAAAGCGAAGCAATATTTACAAACCCGCTATTGCTACACTGAACGATGTTTTATACTTTAATACCATGCAGTTTGGGTTAGAAGAATTGCTGCGCTATGCAGACCGAAATGCTATGGCACATGGCCGTGAGGTTCGGTTACCATTCTTAAGCCATCAATTGGTAGAGTTTGTTTTCAGCTTACCCGCCCAACATAAAATAAGAAATGGATTTACCAAATATCTCTTGCGACAAAGCATAGATAAATTATTGCCTCAATCAATTGTTTGGCGAAAAGATAAAGTTGGTTTTGAACCTCCACAAAAAACTTGGATGCAACATCCGGCCGTTACAGAATACACGCATGAAAGCCGAAAGAAATTGGTGAAAGAAGGCATCTTACAACCATCGGTTTTACAAAAGCCAATTCGCTTTCAAGCTGCCCATGAAGCTGCAAATTTTGATTGGTGGTATTTGTGTGCAGCGCAGTGTTTGTAAACCCATTTTTTGTTTTACTATAGAAAAATGCAGGTTGATTGCAAAAAAGCAACGAGTTAATCAAAACAGGCTTTGTGTACTCTGTGAAAAACTCTTGTAGCATCTCTGTGGTTAATTTTTGCTGTGAGCTAATACATTAATTTTACAAAGCTCAAAATCAATAATTCCAAGTCTATATTAATAAGTCAAAATGGAACTTAAAATAATAAAAACCAAAAAGGATTATCAAATCTATCTTAATTGGGTAGATGAAATGTTTGATAAAAAAGTAAAACCTAATACACCTGAAGGCGAAAAGGTACAGGTAGCACTTTTGCTTTTAAAACAATATGAAGATGAACATTATCCGATACCGGTGCCCCATCCAATTGATGCGATTAGGGTAAAAATGGAGGAATTGGGTTTAAAAAATAAAGACCTTGTTGGAAAAGTTGGAACGAAAGGGTATGTATCTGCATTACTAAATAAACGTAAACCCCTCACTTTAGAATTGGCTAAATTATTTCACCGGGAACTTAGGATTCCTCCGAACGTATTATTATCGTAAAATATTTATGAATGTTTCGCCTTTATTTACCAGCTACCAAATTTCTTTAAAATCAATATCTGCAACACATTCATCCTCAAAAGTGAAACGGTGGCTGAAATCTCTGCCTTTGCTTTTTAACTCATAAACACCATTTTCAATTGCATAAACTTCCACTTCTTCTGTATCCGGAGAAACTATGAGGTAGTATTTTACGCCTTGTGATTGGTATAGTTCAAACTTTGTATGGCGATCTTTTAAAGCAGTAGAAGGAGATAAAACTTCGACTACTAATGCAGGTGGAAAGTCTAGGAAATCTTTATTGATTTCTCTGCTAACAACTAAAATATCTGGTTGGAGAATTGTATCATTTGTTATTAAATAGTCTATTGGCAGATAGACTTTGCAATTGCCGTAATGTCTTAATGCACCTTTAAATTCAGTTGCAATATTTCCTGTAATAAGCTGATGTTTTGGCTCTGCTGAAGGCCGCATTGCATAAGGGATACCTTCGATAAGTTCCCATCTACCTTCCCATCTCACCCATTCTTCGTAAGTGTAATAAGGCAATATTTTAAAGTGTGAAACCATCCACTTTTATTTTTTTAAATTTAGCAAATCGTAAACAAAAACTCAAAACAATTCACCTTGTCTGTACAAGTCTATTAAGCAAGCAGTCAGGTTAAAGGTAAAATGAAATAATATACCATACCACAATGTATTGTACCTGCGTCGCAGCATTCCTATAAAAATACCGAACGGAATTAACCATATCAACGATATCATGCTTAGGTGCATAATGGCAAATAAAAATGCAGTAACCACCACTACCAATTGCTCATCTAAAAAGTTGGAACAGTAATTATACATTACTCCTCTAAAAGCAATTTCCTCAAATATAGCCGGCATAACCGCTATAGAATAAACCATGATGAGAATTGGGAAAATATAAATTTTGTATGCCCCATAATAACTTACATCGTTGTTGAAAAATGTAACATTTAACTCTCTTACGGTTAGGCTAATAATTGTAGAAGCAATAGCAGCCAACAATACCACACCTGCTAATATGTACCATTTAAAATTATTGAATTTAAACACTTCTTTTAACTGAAGCCTGTTTTTCCAGGCAAATATTGTCGTAATTACTGCAAGCAACAACTCTACCCAAAACATTTCATCGTACGTGTTTATCCAATCGCTGTGTTTTACATACAAACAGAAGAACAGGTAAATAAAATAGAACAGAAATATTTGTCGCAGATCGGCATTGTTATAAATGCTTACCGATATAGATTCGTGGCCAAGGTAAGCACCACAATTAAGGCAATAGCGATGATCGTCCTGCACTACGGTTTCACATTCTTTGCAATAAGGTTTTACTTCGTAATCTTCTTCCACTTGTTATAATTTGGTTTCTTCTTCCAACATTTCTGCATGAAATGCAGCTTTAGTTCCCTGCCACAAATAATAAATAAAGATACCTTGTAAAAAGAGAATATAAAAAGCGAATGAGTTTGATTTCTTTTCAATAAACTCTGACCATGAAGTGATAGCGGCAAAAGTGAGTAATATCATCAGCCCTATTAAGAATGATGTGAAGGGTTTTGCCAACGACCACCTGCCAAGACCTGCATACATGGCACATAAAAATAGCATTACTATTCCTTTTATGTAAGTGGCGTTGTCATCAGAAAAAGCGTAGAAAATTCCAAGACCTAAAAATCCTGCAAGGGTATAGAGTGCATTGCGGGACTGTACCAGTTTTATAGCACAACTTTTTTCAATTGCTTTTCGCCTGTTGACCCGAAGATTATAAATATTCAGATTGTCTTTGTTTGGGTGTATGGGATAGCCACAATTGGTACAAAAATGATATTCAATACTATTGATGAACTTACAATTAAGACAGGTGAGCGGATAGTTATTATGTGATGTTTTTAATGGAAATAACCTGCTCTTAATAATGGCAGCTTTGGTATTAAATGCAGTAAAATATTCAGGAATATGCATGTGCTGCAACTTAATCAATAATCAGCAAATATGTACAATTTCAAAAACAGAGAAATTTACTTATTTGAGTGGAATGTCTCTTTTGAGCATTTCATTTCTGTTAGCTAAATCCCATGCTGTGTAATAAATCAGTTTCAATCTTTTAGCCATTAACTCAAAATTGATTTTATCTACCGTATCAGTTGGTTTGTGATAGTCTGCATGGGTTCCGTTGAAATAAAAAATAACAGGCACTCCTTTTTTTGCAAAGTTGTAATGATCGGACCGATAGTAATAACGGTTGGGATCGGACAGGTTGTTGTACCGCCTGTCAAGCGTTAATTTAGTGTACCTGATATTAAGTGAGTCAGTTACTCTTTTTAAATCGCTGCTTAACTTATCATCACCAATTATGTAGAGATAGTTGGTAGAGTCTGTTTTAATTTTTGAATCAATGCGGCCTACCATATCTATGTTTAGATCCGCTGTTACATTAGCAAGGTTTTGTGAAGGATGATCGGTAAAAAACTCACTTCCCAATAATCCTTTTTCCTCTCCGCTAAAATTAATGAATACAATTGTGCGTCTTGGCCCATGCCCTTCTTCTTTTGCCTTGACAAATGCTTCTGCCAATTGCATAACTCCTGTTGTGCCACTTCCATCATCATCCGCACCATAATAAATGTCTTTTCCTTTCATACCCAAATGATCATAATGACTGCTGATAAAAACATACTCATCTTTTTTATCGGTTCCGGGGATAACTGCAACAACATTGCTGCTTTGTAGCATGAGTGTTTTCTTGTTTACAGTATGACTAAACTTAGTATCATAAGATCCTGTTGGAATGTTCTTTATACTTTGTAATAATTGTTTAGGATTCATACCTAATAGATTATGAGCAAGATCGCTAGTTACATAAATGACAGGTATGCCAACATTTAAGTTTGGCTTTTTCAAAGACATTTTACCTTTTGTTTCAGCATCATCTTTGCGGGGAAAATCAGTTGACATAACTATGATACCCTTAACTCCCAAATCTAATGCAGTTTGTATTTTACTCTTTGTAACAAAAGCATTTTTGCGTTCAGAACTTACAACACCCGGGCTTCCTTCTATCAATAGCACCCACTTATCTTTTACATTTAGGTCTTTATAATCGTTTCTGGTAGAATCTACCTGACCATAAGAAACAAACAAAATTTCTTTTACATCATAATTACCATTTGCCGATGATGAGACATTTAAACTCCAATCCTGATTGAAGATAAAAGACATATTCCTTACTGTAAAAGTAGCATCTATCAGAGTGTCCTGGTATATAGGAAATTGCATTTGAAAACCACCTGTAGTGCCTGGAAATAATTCTAATTTTTGATAAAAGTTTTCAATATATCCCGCGGCTTTTTTTTGCCCCGGCGTTGTTGTTTCACGTCCTTGCATATCAGCACCGGCAAGTATTGTGAGCTTTTCTTTAAGTCCTTTTGGGGTTATAATATTGGAATACTTTTCAGAATAATCTGTGAATGGCTTTTGTGCAATGCAATTGAAAGATATAGAGAAAATCAATGCGATTAAAAATGGTCTCATACTATGCTTTATGAACAAGCTATTTTATTTACCCTTGAAAGATGGCGTCCACCTTCAAAGGAGGTTTTTAAAAAAGTATCAATAATATCTGTAGCCTGCTGTATGCTTACAAATCTTGCCGGTATGCAGATTATGTTTGCATTATTATGTTTTCTTGCCAATTCAGCAATCTCTTTCTGCCAGCTAATTGCAGCTCTGATTTGTTGGTGTTTGTTGGCTGTAATGGCTACACCATTTGCGCTACCACAAATAAGAATTCCGCATCCACAATCTCCACTTTCTACAGCAGAAGCAGTAGGATGTGCATAGTCAGGATAATCAACAGAATCTTTGGAATAAGTGCCAAAATCTGATACCTGATATCCCGCATCATTCAGATGTTTTACGATTGCTGTTTTATACTCAAAACCTGCATGGTCGGTTCCAATCGCAATGGGTTTTTTTAGATCCAATTCAGTAGTCATAACGATTTATTTTAAAGAAAATTGCGGTTGTAATTTACATCAACTAATCTCAACTCCATTCTTCATTATCTTTCTTAGCCATTTCTTTGTATGCTCTTTTAGAGACAACTATACTAAACTGATAAAGAAAGAATAAAGGAATGAAAACCAACATTTGGCTTGTCCAATCCGGACTTGGGGTAATAACAGCAGCTACAACCAATATTATTACAATGGCATACTTGCGGTATGTTTTAAGAAAGTCGGGTGTAATTAACCCCATTTTTGTAAGTACGTAACTTAATACCGGTAGCTCAAATGCAAGGCCACAACCAATTATGATATCAACAAGATTTTCTAAATAATCATTAAGGGTAGGCTTTGTTTCTAATAGTTGCGATGTACCTATTGTATAATTAGATAGAAAGTTAAAAGTAAATGGTCCAAGTAAAAAGTAACCAAAGGCGGCACCGGTAAAGAAAAACAACGAAACAAAAAAAATGCTTCCTCTTGTGCTTTTGATTTCTCCCGGTGTAAGTGCAGGTTTAATAAAACGCCATAATTCCCAAAATACATAGGGAAATGCTGCTATGAAACCACCAACAAAAGCTATAGTAATGCTGCTCATAAACTGACTACTAAACTCGGTAGTCTGCATTTTTATGTGCATGGGTGGCATACAAAGCGCATCACCCAAATGCAGCCAATGGCTTAAGTCGCAAAATGCTATATAACTTACAAAATCGTTTTGTAACGGACCCGAAATTACTCTATCAAAAACCCAGTCTATTTTTATGAAAATGAGGATAGCAAAAAACAATACAGCAATTAAAGACCGCACAATGTGCCACCTAAGTGCCTCAAGATGATCTACAAAGGCCATTTCTTCACCGTCTGGGCCTGTCTTGTTAAAAATGCTACTCGCCATGGTTTTGGTATGCCGTAATTTTTGCTAAAGTCCGCAAAGATATTGGTTTGAACAATGACGTTCATCTCTTTAATTGTTAATGGGATATTGTTTTTTTATAAATCATTGAAAGGAAATGTGTTTATAGTCAACAATTTTTCGATTTGATTTTTATCCACCTAATCAAACCTTAGGTTCAACTAATGGTGAAATAGAATTAAAGAATAGAAAAAATAATTTAGTAACCGTAACATAGTGTGCTTACAATAACAATTTACAACACTTTTAATTTTACCATTTCTATTCTAGTATCGCTAACATTCAATATCTCAAATTCATATTTGTCTATAATAATTCTTTCTTTTTGAACAGGAATAGTTTCATGTTTCCCAATAATAAATCCGGAGAGCGTTTCAGATGCTGAAGCTGAAAATTCGAGTCCGTACTTTTCGTTTATATAATCTAGTTCCAATCTGCCGCTAAATAGATATTCATCTTCGGCTATTCGCTTATCTACAAACTCTTCAGTATCATGTTCGTCTTTTATTTCTCCAAATATTTCTTCCAATACATCTTCCATAGTTACAATGCCTGCGGTACCGCCAAATTCATCTACAACCCAGGCTATACTTTTTCTGTCTTTGGTAAATTTATTAATGAGGTCAGTAGCACTCATACTCTCGGGCACCATAGGGATGGGTAGTAGAATAGATTGCAGGTTAGCAGGGCTTTTAAATAAATCAAGCTGATGAACATACCCAACTATTGTATCAATATTTTCTTTGTAAATGACCATTCTGCTAAGCTTGGTCTCTATCATGTGCTGCTTTACTTCTTTAATGGGGGTTGACAGGTCAAATCCTTCAATTTCGGTACGGGGCACAAGACAAGATCTTATCTTGACCATTGGAAGCGAAAGTGCATTTTCAAAAAGTTCGGTATTTAACTCCTGACTTTCCTGATCCTGGTCTTTGTTCTGTTGAAAAAAATGTTCAAGATCCCCTTTGCCAAATGCTTCATTCCTATCTTTTACCCTTACATTAAAAACATATTTAAGTATATATTCTGCAAGGCTTACCAACACACTTGCAATAGGGTAAAAAATACGATAAAAGAATTTTGTAACAGGTGCAAAAAACGACAACAAAGTATCATTTTTAGCTCTGAAGATTGCCTTGGGAACAAACTCTCCAAATATCAATACTACTAATGTGGAAATAATAGTATTTGCTACCAGACTGATGTAGTTATTGGTAAACCCTATTCTTTCCCACAAGGGGTGAAGCAAGCTGTCAAATAGTAGTCCATAAATAACAAGAAAGATATTAACACCAATGAGACAGGTTCCTATAAACCTTGCAGGTTTTTCCATAAAACGTGATAAAATAATACCACTGTTTTTACCCTGTTTTTTCTTGAGCTCAATACTTAATTTATTTGCAGTAATAAAAGCTATTTCTATTCCTGCAAAAAAGCCAATACATATAAGGGTAAGTATGATAAAGAATAGGGTAAAGTAAAATTCGTTCATATACAAAAGTAGGGTGAAAAGATTATTTTTTGTAATGGAAAATTTAATTGCATTTAAATGTATTTAATATTCTGTTATCATTTAAAGATCTATAACCGGCAGATAAATATTAAAAGACGAACCTATACCGGGTTGGCTATTAACTGTGATATATCCATTATGCATCTCTACAATTTTTTTCACAATAAAAAGTCCAACTCCTGTACCTTCATATTCATGAGCACCATGTAATCTTTGAAATATCCTAAATATTTTTTCTGAATTTTTCTCTTCAAAACCAATTCCGTTATCCTTTACTTTTATATGGTTGAATTCCTTTTTAGAATCCTCCGAAGTTATAATAGTGTTTATACCTTCACCTTTAATAATTCTATTCGAAATTGTGATTATGGGTGCGGTGTCAGGCTTGCTATATTTAAGGGCATTAGAAACTACGTTTTGAAACAATTGCTGTATTTGTCTTTTATGGCCCATTACAACTGGTAATGTATCTATATAAAGCTGTGTTTTTTTATTTTCAATTTCTACCTCAAGATCAATTAATACTTTCTTAATTTCATCATTAAGGTTTATCTGTTCCTTTTCTTTTTCAAAAAGACTAACCTGCGTATACTCTAAGAGATCATCTACCAAAAGACGCATTCTAACACTCGAAGCTATAAGCCGTTCCAATATTTTTATACCTTCATCATTCATATTATTGCTGTGATTTTCCTTTAACCTATCAGCAAAAATTCTGATTTTACGGATTGGTTCTTTCAAATCGTGAGATGCTGCATAAGTAAATTCTTCAAGACTGGAATTGCTTCTTTTTAGTTCGTCTACAAGTTTTTCCAGTTTTAATTGAGATTCTTTTACTTCAGATACATCAGTATAAATATTTACTAACCTGTTTTCATCCATTTTTGAAACACCAAGCTCTAACCAACTTTTGCTTGGTGCATAATAGTATTGAGTTCTAAATGGTTTACCCGTTCTTAAGGTTTCGCCGGCCATCTGTAGCAGACCGCTTTGCTTAAAGTCGGGATCAATTTCACTTATTTTTTTAGTACAGGCTATTTCTTTTGAAATGCCGGTGTATTGTTCTGTTATATCATTAGCAATTACAATTTTAGCATCTGTTATTTCATTATTTTCATTTCTTATTACCTCGGTTACGGTAATACCACTTGGAGAATGTTGCATGATATTGTTTAGCAGATTTCTTTGATTTTCTATTTCTACAAATGCATTTTTGCGTTCGGTAATATTTGTAAATGTTATGGCAATTGAATTTATGTTTAATCTTCCTATAGAAATATCATACCAATTACCCGATCCGGTAGTTGCCTGCATTTCTTTACGTAAAATTTTACCACTTTCAATTACCTGACAAAACATATCGAACATGCCGGCTTCTTTAGCCTTTGGGTAAATAGAAAGATATAATTTACCTTCTACTTCATTTGCAGTTTTATCAGTTATTTCTGTAAAGGCCTTATTGACTTTTAGAATAATAAAATCTACTATTTCTTCATGTTTGTTTCTTACGGCTTCACAGGCAAAAACACCATTTATAGATGCTTCTAAAATTCCATTGAGAAAGATAGTTTCCTGTTCCCTTTTCTTTTCATTTTCTTTCTTTTCTGTTATATCTATAAACCTCGAAAATATTGCATCGCCCAGTTTCATTAATGATACAATAAACCATCCATATTCTTTACCTGTTTCATTTCTGAAAGAAGTTTCAAATAATACAGGGTCGCCTGTATCTACTACCTGCTTATGTATCTTAAATTGTTCAGAATCTTTAAGATGGGGCAGAATGGTGAGTAGTGTTTGTGATTGTGCATTGGGTGGTATATGACCTAAAATAGTACCTGCACGGTTGCAATGCGAAATTGTAAAGTCAACGACTTCATTGTTGGCATCTCTTATAGCCGTTAGAAATAAGATCCCGTCAGGTGAAGTATCAATGAGTGAATTATATTTTTCTACCTGACTGCTATAGGCTTTTAGCAGTGCTTCGTAAGTTAGTTTTTGTTCCATGATTTTTGGTTTTGCCTACAACAGTTTTGATATTATTTCCAGGTTATAAATTAATTACTGACCCGCATCTTTCCAGTTCCATAAATGCAGGCAGGCATAAGTGCGATAAGGACTCCATTTGGCAGAGATTTTAAGCATTTTTTCTTTTAGTTCTTTCTTGTTTTCTATGGTAAGTTTATAATGTTTAATGATTGCTTGTTGAATTCCTAAATCATCTACCGCAAACACATCTTCTCTTCCCAGGGAAAACATAAGGAGCATTTCTACTGTCCATTGGCCAACACCTTTTATTTGTGTCAGCAGTGTTATAATTGCTTCGTTAGAAAGTTTTTTGAGTTTGGTATCATTGATTTTATTTTCTATACAAAACTGTGCAACATTTTGTACATAGCTAACCTTTGCATTGCTAAGACCAATACCTCGCAAAACATCAAATGGAGTATCCAATACCTGCTGTGGCGTTGGTTCCCTTCCTGCGTAGATTTCCAGGAATCTTCTGAATATTACTTTTGCCACTTTGGTACTTAATTGTTGGCTCATTATACTTGCCATCAATCTTAGTGGAATGTTTTTGTGCATTTGCAATTCATCCATTGGTTCATGAATGATTTTGGAAAGCCTTTTATCCTTTTTTAAATGATGTATATAATCCATCCATAAATGTAATAAGAATTGTTGCAGTATTAATTGTACATTCAATAAATTTTATTTTCGAAATTAACTTTGATAAATGTTGCTGAAATTATGATGAAGAAGTTATCATGTTTGCTTTTTATTTCTATATGCTCATTATTGTTAAACAAGGCTAATGCTCAAAAAAGTGATGAAGCTGTTATTAGGAAGATATTGCAACAACAAATTACGGATTGGAATAATGGGGATATAGCGGCTTATATGAAGGGGTATTGGAATAGTGACAGCCTTTTATTTGTAGGCAAAAACGGAATAAGGCATGGATATAAAGCAACACTTCAAAGTTATAAAAAAGGGTACCCTGATACAGCTGCTATGGGCAAGCTTGATTTTGAACTTTTGCAATTTAAAAGATTATCTCCGGTTTATTATTCCGTTTTGGGCAAATGGCATTTGCAAAGAACTATCGGTGATTTAAAAGGATATTTTACTTTGTTGTTGAGAAAAATAAAAGGAAGATGGGTTATAGTATCTGACCATAGTAGTTAAGTAGGGGGTTTTTATTAGTGGAAAATATTTTTGAGAAAAAGTATTTAGATATTTGTCTAAATACCTAACTTGCATTTAAATGAACGCCTTCTTCAAAGCATTGAATGACCAAACCCGGAGAGAAATTCTGGAAATGCTAAAGCAGTCTGATATGACTGCCGGTGAAATTGCTGACAGGTTCAGCATTTCCAAGCCCAGTATTTCTCACCACCTTGACCTGTTAAAACAGGCTGATTTGGTTACCAGCAGAAAGGAAGGGCAGTTCATCACTTATTCAATTAACCTTACAGTGGTAGATGAATTAATGAAATGGTTTATGCAGTTTTCTCAACCAACTAAAAAGAACACGAAATGAAAAATGTAAAAGTTGCAATTGCTATAGCTTCAATAGTATTGTTGATTCCTGTTTTATATCTGCTAAAAGTGTATTTGAAATTACCACAGATAATTCCTGTACATTTTGATGGACATGGAAAACCAAATGATTATGGAGACAAATCAATACTCTTAATAACTACAGCAATTTTTAGTGTAGTAGCAATGGGTATTTTTTTTCTGCTAAGAAATATTCATAAGATAGACCCAAAAAAGAATGTAAAATACAATGCAGATACTTACAATAAAATAGCAATAGCGTTAGTTGTTTTTATGGCGGCTTTAAATATTATAATTATCTCTTCAGCTGTTAACGGTAGCTTTGAAACAGGTAAATTACTTATGCCGCTTCTTGGTATTTTCTTTGCGTTTATGGGCAACGTAATGTTTTCTTTAAAACCAAATTATTTTGTAGGAATAAGGTTGCCGTGGACTTTAGAAAGTGAAGACAACTGGCGTAAAACCCATCAGCTTGCAGGAAAGGTTTGGTTTGCCGGTGGCTTACTTATAACAATCTTATCCTTAATTTTCAGTTTTGATTTTCCTGAATTGGTATTCTTTTCAATCATTACAGTTATGGCGTTAATACCAATGATATTCTCATTCATAGAATTTAGAAAAAGTAAAAAACTACAAGCATGAAAAAATTTATTGTTTTCCTCATTTGCATGGCATTTATTGGATTCTCATTTGGTCAAAAATCAGTAGTGGGCAATTGGCTTGGCACACTGCCTGTAGGCGGAGGTTTAAGAGTGGTTTTTCATATTAGCAAAGATGGTTCAATCTATACAGCCAATATGGATAGTCCCGATCAGGGTGCTAAGGGCATACCGGTATCATCGGTAATAGTAAATGGTGATAGCCTTTACTTAAAAGTAGATATGCTAAAAGGAGGGTTTGGCGGTAAGTTTACAAATGATACGACTATTGCAGGCAAGCTATTGCAGGATCATAATGAAATGCCGCTTACCTTAATCAAAACAAAAGCAGATGTTGGTCTCAAACGTCCACAAACCCCAAAACCACCATTTGGTTATATGTCAGACGATGTGGAATATGACAATGCTGACAAGTCAGTACACTTTGGGGCAACGCTTACTTCTCCTTTCGGCAAGGGAAAATTTCCCGCGGCAATATTGATAACGGGTAGTGGTCAGCAAGACCGGGATGAAACTATTATGGAACATAAACCCTTTGCAGTTATTGCTGATTACCTTACCAAACAAGGTTTTGCAGTACTGAGGGTAGATGACCGTGGTAAGGGCAAAACAAAAGGTGCAGTAGCAACTGCTACTTCTGCTGACTTTGCCAATGATGTAGAAGCAACACTTTCTTTCTTAAAAAAGCAATCAAATATTGATACCAACAGTATAGGCTTGATAGGCCATAGTGAAGGTGGATTAATAGCTGCTTTAGTGGGTAGCAGACGTAGCGACATCAACTTTATAGTTATGCTTGCAGGTCCCGGAGTGAGTGGAGCGGAGTTAATGGCGGCTCAAAATGAGGCATTGCTAACCTCGCAGGGTTTTAAAAAAGATATTGCTGATGCGTATGGAAAATTTTATCTTCAACTTGCTAAAGGAGTATCTGCTGCTGTTAATGAAGATTCAGCTATGATGGCGGCAAAGAGTGTATTTGAAAATTGGAAAGGGACTGTGGCGCATACTACTTTGGAGATATTAGGAATGTCTGAAAGGAATCAAATTCAGGAGAAGCTTACGGGCATGGTTAAAGCTTTTAGGTCGCCATGGATGAAATATTTTATATCCACCAACCCCGCTGATTTTTTAGAAAAAACCAATGCAAAGGTTTTGGCATTAAATGGCGAAAAAGATATTCAGGTAATTGCAAAGCCTAACCTTGAAGGAATAAAAAATGCTTTGCAAAGAAGTCAATCTAAAGGATATGAAACTAAAATGCTTCCCGGATTAAACCATTTGTTTCAACATTGCAAGCAATGTACAGTAGCAGAATATGGAAAACTGGAAGAAACCTTTTCGCCGGAGGCGTTAACTATTATGGGTGATTGGTTAAAAAAGGAAGTCATTCATTAGGGTACTATGTTATTAGTTCAATGAGTCAATAAGTCATTGGTGCAATAAGTCATTTTGTAATTGGCTATGCTTTCTGTCTAATATCTAACATCTAACATCCAACATCTATAATCTAACATCTTATTAAAATGAACTTCCTGGCCCACGCTTATTTATCGTTTAACAATCCTGAAATATTGGTGGGCAATATGATAAGTGACTTTGTAAAAGGAAAAAGTAAATACGATTATCCCGGTGCAATTTTAGAAGGAATTAATCTGCACAGGGCTATAGATGAATTTACAGATTTTCATGAGGCTACAAAAGCCGCGGCCCGGTTGCTAAAACCGGCTGCAGGGCCTTATGCCGGTGCATTTGCAGATATAGTGTACGATCATTTTTTGGCAAATGATTATTTACAATTTGCGGATGAGAAAGTATTACAGGCATTTGCCGCTGATACTTATACCAAACTGACACAGTTTATTCCTTTAATGCCTGAAAGATTTGCAGCAATGTTTCCTTACATGCAAAGCCAGAATTGGTTATTTAATTACAGATTAATGTCAGGAACCGAAAGCAGTTTTGGTGGGTTGGTACGCCGGGCAAAATATATTGATAGCAGCAAAGAAACCTTTAAGATTTTCCAAGAAAGATACGAATCCTTACAGGAATGTTATCAGGCTTTTTTCCCTGAAGTAAAAGTTTTTGTTTTATCAAAATTTGAAGAAATGGGTATTGCCATTTCTAAAACTTAGACCCTACAACCACTACATTTTTAAAAGATTTTCTTTTTCCATCCAGGTTAAATATCTCTGTAAAAACTACATAACTTCCCACCTGTACTTTTATTTTTTTATCAGTTAATCCATCCCATCTGAAAAAGCCCTTTTGTGCCAATGTTGCATTTTGTGCCAACACTCTTACGGGTCTTCCTGCAGCATCAAAAATGGTTATAGTAGCCACATAGCCTAAATCAGCCAATTGATAATTGATGGTTGTATAGTCATCTGTTCCATCATTATCAGGAGAAAAAACTTTTGGCGTTACACTTACTTCACCAGACACCGTAAGGTCTGTTCGAAACTGTGAATTCTGATAAGTTGGTGTACCATAACCAACAGTAGAGGCAGCAGAATGCCAGTTTAATGCATTTTGTGTTTGTTTGTTATAATCTACTCTTTCAAGTGAAATGCCTTCAACATTGTCTAATAGCCCAAAATGCCATTTGGCATCATACGCCAGTTCATCAATAATTAACCCTGAAGAATTGAGTAATACAACTACACCCTTATCATCAGAATAAGATGGCATTGTAATATCTATAAAATTATCAGGATTTTTTGCAAAATAATTTTGTTTTACCAGCGCTCCGCTTGCACTTAATACAAAATAGTCGCCGGGAAACAGCAGCACATTATCTGTTGTTAGTTGCGTAATGCTTCCCAGCAAATTTGTAGTAGATGACCTGTTGGCGATATACAGGTTTTTCATGTCAAGGATTTTGCTGCTTCTGTTATATATTTCTACATAGTCTGTACCTGTTGGTGTGGGGTTAAAGAGCACTTCATTAATTACAATATCCAAGCTGTCAATTATGCCGGGCAATCCAAATTTACCGGTGTTGGATGTAATCATATTGCCGCTGCAATCGCTGATGTTATTGGCTGTTAGAGTGTAAACAGTATTATTGGCTAACGAAGTAGAAAGTTTCAATTCTACCTTTGTAAAATCTGGTGAAAACACAGAAGCGATGACCGGGGAATTAATTCCATTGCTAATGTTGTAGTTGGAAACGGTTGCGCCTTTTGCACTATCAATTGCTTCGCTAAATGTGACCAATACAGTAAAGTTATCAGTTGCAGCAACTCTTACCAAAATGGGGGGAGTCTTATCAGGATTGAGTCCATCAATAGCGTTCTTTGTACCCGGTGTACCGCCTCGAACATCGGTACTTGCACGCCAATTGGCAGCACCTGTGCAGGGGTTTTTAGTATCAATCATTTCAAGGCTCCATCCACCGTTACTTTTTACGGAATTTTGATACCATGTTAGGTCATAGCTTACAGTATGAATGGCAAGTCCCTCTTTAGAAATTAAAGAAACTGTAGTGCCAGAATTACCTAATCCCGGAAATGAAGCGATGCCCAACACCCTTCCAAAACCAGCAAATGATGCTGCATCCGCTGTTGTAGTAACAATGAGGAAACTATCTGCCGGTAAATCATAAGATGGAAAAGCACTACTCGAACTGCTGCTGCTTGTGATTCTGAAACCCTGAAGATTTATAGTTTTTCCGGCGACATTTTTTAGCTCAAGATATTCTGCATCCGGAAGTTGTACAACGGGGTTGGGGTCAGACATGATCTCGTCAATTACAAGATCAAAACGTTGTGCTATGTAAAAAGTAAAGGTACCGCTTCCGCTAAGCAATATGTTTCCTGACAAATCGCTGACATTGGTTGCCGTAAGGGTATTTACAGCCCCATTGGGAACAGGGTTGCTGAAGAATAGATGCACCAATGCAGGGTTTAATCCATCTCTTTGCGCCGAGTTAGGGCTGCCTACGCCATTGTTTACTGAATAATTTGCTGCCGTTTCTGCACTTACCTGTTCAACAGGTTCATTGAACAATACATCTGCTGAAAAAGCTGAAATGGCAGTTACTGATTGTATAGAAGGTGGTGTAACATCGGGTACATAATTTTGTACAACTATATTGTCGAAAAAATGTTTCTGAAAAAAACTTGAGGTGCTTTGTTTTACTAAGATGCCAAAATAAGCAGAACTTGTAAAGGTGGCATCTGTTACCGAACCCTCTAAAACAAATGCCGTACCTGTACCAGTGAGATCTCTATATAAGCTC
>JANPGE010000276.1:0-1635 GCA_031423805.1 Segetibacter sp.
GCTGCTTGCTTTCATCTTGCCGGATGTTTAATTACAAGTAGCTATTCTTTTCAATTCTAACAAACCTTACTGAATATCTTTTTCAGTTCCACAAAGGTTTTCAACAACTGCTAAAAATCATTAAGTTGACGCTAATGCGCATATTGCGGGATTATCACCTGCAACAAACAACACAAAATAAAAGCTGTTGGTGAATGTCTGCATCGTTTTTTGGAAACACCCATAGTGGCGTAAAAACCAAAACACCCACATGAAAGCGAAGGCTTATTCTCAAAGCAAAGATTTGCAGGTGAAGAACACCTGCAAAGGCGAAAATACCCAGCTTGTTCACCAAGGTATTGAGGCACTTCAATTGGATGATATTAATCTTCTGCTCCAAGCTCTTTACGGTCATATTTTTTTGTTGAGTTCATTATTTTTTTCTTTGTATTTTTAATTATGCAAATGATTACTAAAATAGTCCACTACATCATAAAATATTGGGTGCAGGTTTTTGTTTTGATCGGAGCATTTGGTTATGTGCTTAAGGTCGTATTGGACTTTAAATTCAAAAGAAAGGAAATTTACTATCACCTTTATTCTACCGAAAAATTAAAGTCGTTTTTGAATTTTTATAATAATCATTATGCATATAATGTATCTGCTCAATCAGCTATCTTTCAATTTGACGAACCACGCCATGAGAATATTCAAAAGGAAATGATGAATTATCATGATAGTACCAGGACTTTTGAAAAGGCAATCCAACAGTTTTTTTTGTTTGCCGATACTCACGACGAAGAAATACTTTCTGAAATAGGAATTCTTTTAGATAAGGTATCTTTGGAGTTATTTAATATCGGCGACGATTTTAGAAAATCGCAACCCTTGCAATATGACAAAACCCACAAGGCAATCATTGAAAATTTAGAAATAGTTGATGAGAAGATGAAAAATATCAAACTAAAATATTCTCTTGCATAAAGCTCAAAAACCGTTTGATGTTTATTCGCATAAAGTTCACAGCTCCTTCCAGTTATTCAACCACTGCTGCGTTTTCAGTCACTTATCCCCTGCTAGCCTAAGTGTTCGTTATGCTTGTTGAAGTTTGAGCAAAGCGTAACTTCAATACAACATGAAAAGCAGGTCTCCCGACTGAAAGTGCGGGACACGGTCCGACCGGTAAACTAAAGAGTGATTGAATAAAAATAAAGTTCTTTCCAATTATCTTTATGAAAACTCTTTAAGAGCACTGATTATTATGCAACTATTTTATGCAAAATTGAACTTGAGCTGGTTTAAATGTACCGGACAAACCGTGTCCCTACCCTTGGGTCGGGATACCCGGGTTTCATCGCAAATTGAAGTAGCTTTTGGGGACACTACAAATACCAGGCTATCTGTAAAAGAATATGATGAATTTTAAAATAACTATTTTTACAAAAAAACGTTGCGTTATATCCTTGAAACCGCCTGTTTGAAGACTTATGAAATCAGCCTTTATTTTATTTTCAATATCATTAGCGTTGCGTTATAAGTCGAAGATAGTCAATTGATTATGATTTTGTTCTTTGAAATATTGTAATTGAGTTTGCTGAAACAGTTGATTTATGGGCATTCTTTCAAAAATGGAGATACTTACTATCTGTAGGATTT
>JANPGE010000277.1:0-9898 GCA_031423805.1 Segetibacter sp.
AAAAGTTGAAGCTGATCTCTTGAGTAGGTTTTAAACTTTGCTGAAGTCATACAATGAAGACAACTAAAGCTTTGTTTTGCTTCATACCTTTTTTCCACACAATGTGAAAATAAAAGAGGCTGCCCTTTTGAGACAGCCTCTTTTTTCAAAATCAGAATTTAATTATTTAGAAGAAAAACTATAGTTACCGCCTTTTACCAAAGTTAGCGATAAACCAGGCGCAGCAATATTTTCATCGCCATAATGCATATCATTCAGCATTATTTTCATACCGGGCTTTAGTCGGCCTATCAATCTTAATTTAGTAGCATCGTCTAATGTAGACGAAAAAGTTTCAGCTAATACAACATCTCCATCTGCGGTGTAAAAATAAACGCTGCCGCTACGGAGTTTCAATTTTGCCCGGCAACTGTTAAACGCTGCAAAGGAAGTAAGAACAACCCTCTTAGCTTCATCTACTGTAACCGTTGTATCCTTGTGATAGCCCTGTATTAAGGCTCCTGTACAATCCTGTGCTTTGCTACCCAAACTAAGGCAACACGCTATTACTGCAAGTAAATATAGTTTCATAAATAAATTTTATTAAAGGTAAATGCAGTAATAAAAGATATACACCAATGGGAATAAGTTCTGCGGGGCGCAAAAGTTATGAACGTGGGGGGGAGTGTTAAGTGTAAAGGCTAAAGTGTAAAGTATAAAGTGAATGAAGAGAATCCAATTTTGTAGATGCTTCTGCAGGCATGTTCAAAATCAGTTCGGTATTAGTCATATTATCTCTAAGATTTTCTTTTTTCAACCCTTTAAAAACTTTGTATTCTTTTGTTTTTGAATCTGCCAAGGCTTTAGTAATAATATCGTTAAGTGTTGCAAATTATACACCTTCTTTTGAAATGATCAGTGTTATTTGTTCAGTACCAATATTGGTAATACCCATGTTGGCCTTCAATTTTGCTTTTACATGAGGAAATTCAACTTAAATATTTATCAGTGTCAATTTCAGTTTCCATTCTCACTATCGGACTGTTACAGTTTTCATGCATTTGCTTTTTGCTTTTTTGACTTTTCCTTTTGCTTTAGCAACATTGTCTTGACATGTTGAGCATTTCCACACGACTTCTTTTGACGTTATTCGTTGTGGTAAACATCCTTTGTTGCAGCCACTGCAAACACAAATTAAATCAAAAGTGTTTTCAGCTAACGTAGCGATAAACTTATTGTCCTTTAATTTCAAATCCACAGCGATTTTTACATTCCTACTACTATTTTCAGCGTAAAGCATGTAGTATGTTTCATTTGTTACGGCAATAGTCCCTTTTCTAATCTCAATAGTTTTAACCGAAGTTTTGAAACCCGCCTTTTCCAAATGCTTATTAAATATCTCTTGCAGTTCACTCATAGTGGTGGATATAGAGTAAACGCCATTATTATTTGCTCCAATTTCTTTTTCCTTTTTCTGGCTAAATAAAGTAGTTGAGGCAAACAATCCGATGATTAACAAACAAATCAAGTGTCTCATAGTTTTAGTTTTATCGAAATTAGTAAGCATTTCTAAGTTGAAAAAAAATTGCAGGCAACAATCCTCTATTTTTCCATTCATCTGTAAGTTCTTTTCGTATTTCAATACTTTTCAATCGTTGATTAATCCAATTTTCAGAATAACCCAATTTGAGATATTGCTCCAAAGTCCTGTCAATAGGGAGTTCAGGATCTTGCATTTCGTCTAATCTTTCAGCGGCAATTTGAGCTAACCATAGTTTAAAAGGCTCTGCTTTGGGAGATGGAATAGATTGAATCAACCGAAAAAGTTGTTCGGTATCGGCAACATCGGTGATTCTCATTTTACCGTCTTCCCCAGACATTTTCAACTGTCCGATTTTTTCGGACAGTTCACTTCCTTCTTTTTTAAGTTTAGATTTCAAATCACTCCAATACTTTCTTGGCCTGTCTGTGCCTGTAAGTATTTCAATTACATCAATAATTGACAAATACCATTTTTCTTTATCTGCATCCCAAAGTGTTCTTACTTTTTTGTCCTCAAAAATTTTTATTGCATTTTGGTATTCCATTGTAATCCTGTAATTATTTCTTTTAGGTAATATCTAACCAAACTTATTAAATTACTCTTTTATTAGTAACTTATAAATATTGAGCCATTTTCAAATTGAGTCATTTTCACATTAACCCTACCACCTCACTATCAACTTCAAATTTAACAGTCGTGGCGTAAGTCTGTTGGGCAGGGTAAATGTATTGTTCTGAAAATCTTTAATCAGCAGGTAACTGATTGTATTGTCTCGGTCTATGATGTTGAACACTTCCAGGTTGAGCCAGATATTTTCGAAGTTGCGGAAAGGGCTGTGGCTGCGACGGTTGCTTTTATCGCTGTCGAGTAGCAATGCGCTAAATCCAAGGTCTACACGTATGTAGGGGTCTATGACCAATGCGTTTCTATACTTTACACTTCCGGGTATGTTGTAGGGCAAGTTGCTGCCGTAGAGTGTATTCAGGTAAACACGAAAGTTTTTGTTGGTACTTAAATAGTCCTGAAAGAACATACCAAATGTTATCATACGGTCAGTTGGGCGGCGCAGGTAACCCAGCGTTACAGTAGTGCTGTCAACAGGCAGATTGTTTTTGTCAAGGGTATATTTGGTGTATTGATCGCCTTCCAGATCTTCACGGGTTTTCATAAAACCAATGCTTACCCAGCTTTCAGCATCTTTTACCAATTGGGCAAACAATCTTACTTCGGCACCGGCAGCGTAGGCTTTTGCCATGTTTTCGCCAAAATAGCGAAGCCTTACATTGTCAATATCGTACGGTACTACATCTTTCATATTCTTGTAGTACAACTCTGCAGTAAGTCGTGCCGGCCTGTTTAATACTAATAAACTATAGTCAAACCCGCCGCTGACCTGCCAACTTTTTTGAGCTTTAAGATTGGTGTTTACAGTGCCATCATATCTGCGCAGTTCCCGATAGAATGGTGGTTGGTTGTAGATACCTGCAGATGCTCTAAAGATGATATTCTTCTCCCAGCTTTTAGGCTTAAACGATAACCCAAAACGTGGAGAAATCAGAAACTCCTTGTTGAGGGTATTGTAATTATATCTTGCACCAATCTGCAGGGTGAAATCTGATGAATCTCTGAATTGAATATTGTCCTGCAAAAATCCGCTGTAGCGTGAAACATCTAATGCAGTAGTGTTTTTTAGTACTTTATTAAGTTGTAATAGGTTAGGGGAGTAGGGGAGTGAATACCCTGCGGAATCATTGTATTCCCACTCGTTCAGCTTGTCATTAATTTGCTGTTTTTCAATGCTTGTACCAAACTGTACATAGTGCTTTCCTTTGTCTATTGTGCCTTTTAGCGAAGCGTTATAAACTTTTATATTGAGCGTATTTCTTGAAAAATTCTGATAAACACCTGCACCCAACGGATTTACAATCAATCCATAAGTGGCTTGTGATTTATCAAAATCCCTTTCTCCAAAAATGTAGGCTCCGGTAATATCTATGTTTTCTTTTTCATCATTTTCAAACCTGCTTATCATGCCTTTTAGCTTAAAGCTTTTTGTAGGTTGATAAGTTGCAGAAAACCCCGCCATTTTAGTTGAATAGCCATCTTTTTCCTGACCCTCAAATGCTATATCAACCCCTATATTTTGGGTGTATAGCGGTGAAAAGACGGAGGAAGTAAGTTTGCTTTCTTCAGGGAACAAAGTGAATTTACTTTGTGATACATTGGTCAGCAATTCCAAAAACCATTTATCAGAAGGTTGCCACGTAAGCAAGCCCTGTATATCGCTACTCGTAGGAATGTAATTGCCTTTGGTAGCCTGACTGCTAAGCAAATTTCGGTTGCTGCGGTTTCTAAAACCGAGCAAATAGGTAAAGCGTTTATTTGTGCTGATGCCTTCTACATGCAGCCCTTGTTCAAGCAAGCCAACATAGGCAGACCCGCTAAATTTCTTTGGCCTTTTGTAAGTAATATCTAACACACTACTCATTTTATCTCCATAACGTGATTGAAAACCTCCGTTATAAAACTTGATATTGCCGGTCATTTCGGGGTTAATAAAACTCAACCCTTCCTGCTGACCACTGCGTACAAGATAGGGGCGAAATACTTCAAAGTCATTTACATAAATCAGGTTTTCATCGTAGCTGCCACCACGTACATTGTATTGGCTGGTCAGTTCATTATTACTTCCGGTAAATACTTTTATCAGGCTCTCAATATTACCCAAAGGGCTTGGGTTGAGCAATGCATTTTCCGGGTCAATGTTTATGCGACCGGCTTCAGTACGGCCTCTGTTATCTGATACTGTTACATTTTGAAGTTCATTTTGCCGGGTTTTTAGTTGAATAGAAATGTTTTCCTTTTCACCTTCCAGCATATTAAAGTTGCGTTGTTGGGTTTTATAGCCTGTGTATGAAAACTCTAATGCAAAAGGCCTTTCAGCGGGTACTTTTATGGTAAATTTACCCGAATCGTTGGTGAGTGTACCGGTACTTCTGCCTATAATACTTACACTTACGTGAAATAACGGACGGTCATTTTCATCTGTCACTTTTCCTAAAATTGTAGCATTTTTTTTCTGGCAAAAAACTACAACCGGAAATAATATTATGAGTATAATGAAGTGTAATCGTTTCATCTAATGCGTGTGGTTAAGTAATGGCGGTCAAGATACGAATAATACAATTCTTACAAAAGTTGATTGTATCCTATAGAAATAACTTTATGGTAAACATTCATTGATTTTCTTCGTATCGTTGTAGCAAATTTCATTAATGGCACATTCCATTTCTTTTTGGGAAGCTGAAACTTATTTTTCTCCACAGGATTATATCATAGTAGGGGCTGGCTTGCTTGGATTATGGTCTTCTTATGAGTTAAAGCAATCATTTCCGAAGGCAAAAATCACTATTTTGGAAAGAGGAGTAATACCTACCGGGGCAAGCACAAGAAATGCAGGTTTTGCTTGTTTTGGAAGCCCTACAGAAATGTTGAGCGACATTGAGAGAATGGGTGAGGAGGAAATGTGGAAATTGGTGGAAATGCGATACAAAGGCATTCAAAAAATAAGAAAAGTTTTACGTGATGAAATAATTGAATTTGATGGAAGTGGTGGTTTTGAGTGTTACGTAAATGGAAAGCATAATGTGAGTGAACTGGAAAATCAGATAGCTTATTTGAATAAGGGAATGCAGTCAATTACGGGAATTGCTAATACGTTTGTTTGGAGCAATAATAAAATAACAGAAAAGGGCTTGATGGGGTTTGACGGAATGGTGGAGAATAGATTGGAAGGTGGTTTACATAGTGGAAAATTAGTTCAGGCATTAACAAAGAAGGTTCAGGATATGGGGGTGAATATTCTTTGGGGAACGAAGGTTGAAAATTGGATAAATGATCAAAAAGGGCTAACCGTTAATTGTACGGAATTTAAAATCAAAACAATTAAATTAATAATTTCAACAAACGCTTTTAACTTATTTAAAATCAATAAATTAGATATTATTCCGGCAAGAGGTCAAGTGCTTATAACTGAACCCATAAAAGGGCTTAAATTATCCGGAACCTTTCATTTTGATGAAGGATTTTACTATTTCCGTAACGTTGGCAACCGCATTTTGCTGGGCGGAGGCAGAAATTTAAGTTTCGAAGGCGAAGAAACTACAAGTTTTGAGACAACGGAAGTAATACAAAAATCATTAGAATCATTTCTTAATCAATATTTTATAAAGTCTAGTGAAATTAAAATAGAATATAAATGGAGTGGTATTATGGCATTTTCAAAAGATAAAAAACCATGCATTACGGAAGTTGAACCAAACGTTTATTCTGTTATATGTTGTAACGGCATGGGAGTGGCCTTAAGCCCAATAATTGCAGAAAAACTTGTAGAAAAATTTAAATAAGAACCTGTTTTTGATAACTTTTGGTAATCTGTAACACTACAATTGGCTGCAAAAGAATAGTTATTCGCCATTTTTTGACAGCGTTATATGTTGACAAAATGCTTAAATTTGACCTATGGAAATGAAAGTACAAGTACCGTTTCAGCAGCTTCTTACAATCGTTAAGACATTGTCACCAAGTCAAAAAGCTAAGTTACGTGCCGAACTGAATGAAGAGCAAATTGAGACCAAACAGCAAGATGACTTTATTGAATATCTTTTGAAAGGTCCTGTTTATAATGACAAAGACATACAGATTATTGAAGAAAATAGAAAAAGTATTGCAGTATGGCGGACAAAAAGCTAATGGTTGACACTTCCCTTCTTATTGACTTTTTCCGTAAGACAGATAAGAATAACGCAAAGTTGGTAACTCATTTTAGAAACTACAGACAACTTTATATATCAAGCATTACAGAGTTTGAAGTGTTAAATGGTGCTAAACATTTGCATTTAGATTTTTGGAATGGTATGTTATCAAGGGTTACAGTTCTTGACTTTGATAGCAAAGCTGCAAGACAAGCCGCTGAAATTACTGAACAATTAAAATCAAAACGTAAAACTATTGACAAGCCTGATTTATTCATAGCTGCTACCGCTGTTGCACACGGACTGCATTTTGACACTTTAAACATCAAGCACTTCACCCATATCGACAAATTACTTATGCTGACTGACTAAAACGGTGGCTAATATTGGGACTTTGCTGCTATCTTGACATTTTTCAATTTAGCTTTAGTTGTTATCTTTAACTTTGGTAATTCTATTAGGCTTCAGTTCCGGGCTGGACGAACATAAATGTCAGCACAGCAGCAAGCCCTGTTCGTTCACATTACTTTTGTTTTAACAAACCATCAATGAGAAAAATACTACCTGTAGCTTCATTTCTAGTAATTTTTGCTTCCTGTAAGAATGAGAATGCAAATGTTGACAATAACCCGTCAGTTCCTGCAATTCCAGCACCGGTAAATATGTCTTACAATATTGTAGGATCTTATCCTCATGATACAGAATCCTACACACAAGGGTTAATATGGAAAAATGGATATTTTCTTGAGGGTACAGGTATAGAAGGCCACAGCAAACTAATGAAAGTGGATTTAAATACCGGTAAAGCTGAAGGTGAAACTGTAAAATTGGCTCCGGATGTATTTGGAGAAGGCGTAACTACACTCAATGGCAAAATCTATCAATTAAGCTGGCAAAATCACAAGGTATTTGTATATGACGAAAAAACTTTTGCAAAAATAAAAGAACTGAATTGGGAACACGAAGGCTGGGGATTAACTACTGATGGAACTGATTTGATAGTCAGCACAGGTGAAAGCAATATTTATTTTGTTGATCCTGAAACATTTAAGATAAAGAAAACCATTGAAGTTAAAGACAATAACGGCCCAATGGGCAACTTAAATGAATTGGAATATGTAAACGGCTTTATTTACTCCAACATATATCTCACTAATTACATTTTCAAAATAGACCCGGCCAAAGGAAACATTATTGGCAAGCTTGATTTAAGCGGTTTGCTAGAAAAATCAGGCAGGCAGGTAAATCGTGAAGAAGGTTTGGTTCTTAACGGAATTGCTTACGACAGCAGCAAAAACTCATTTTATATTACCGGGAAAAAATGGCCGTTATTATTTGAAATGAAGTTGAATTAAGTTATTTGTTGCACACAAAGAGACAAAGGATACCACGAATACAACGGCTTTAGAAATTTAAAATCAAAGTTCCTATGTTTGAAATTTTACCATCTAATTTTCCTATAATTAATATTATGTTAAGTAGATAATGGTTGATTATCAATCATATCCCTTTAATCTCCTTAAGTTTTTTTTAAGCCACATGCAACCTTTTTTTCCCAATCAAGGAAATTTATAAAATACAATTTGTATTAAAAATCTTTGGCGTTGCCCCCTATTTTCCCAAATAACTAATTTTCCAATAATTAGAAACGCTTCTGCAACCTACAACCTTAAAAAACCTACTACTATTCGGAGTCATTCTATCTCCTCTTCAATGAGATAATAATTACCACCTAAAAATAGAAATAGCAGACTATGAGACAGTTCCAAAGAGTTTTTATGTTTATCCTGGCATTTATGATTGACAATTATGCCATTAGCCAGGATTTGCCCAATCCACCCGCTAATAATGTTACGCTATCTTCTGGTAGCTATGTTATTGCTATGGATAACAACAACCAGTTAGGCAGTACAGGTTATTTTAACCTTAGGGCTTATGGCCTGGTTGTTTATTTATTGAATAATAATGTGCCGGTAAAATGGGCAATATTATCAGGAAAAGTAAAAGATGGTGTTGACTTTTCGGTAAATGCAACCCGTATTAAGCCTTCTGTAAGTACTGCAGGTAATGTAGACTTTAGAGCAGGACCATTCGTAATACAATCAGCAAATTTATCAGGTGTAGCTGCATTAATTGATGCTTATAACAATACTATTTCAAATGCAAACGACAGAGTAAAGGTTTATCAGACAAATGCACCCGTTACAATTAGTCAGCGCTATGACCTGACCGGATTTAAACCGAAAGCAATTTTACTAAATAATGGTGGAAATTTTAAAATCCACAGAC
The DNA here is from genome assembly GCA_031423805.1 of Segetibacter sp. Classification (GTDB taxonomy): domain Bacteria; phylum Bacteroidota; class Bacteroidia; order Chitinophagales; family Chitinophagaceae; genus Segetibacter. Next base: position 8,566 of record JANPGE010000277.1, read on the forward strand.
AATATCTGCTAAATGCAGGTATCACTTTTGGTATGAACGGCACACAAACCCAGTCCACCAACTGGAGTTTGGGCGTTGCAGAAGATTTACCCGGAGGTTGTTATACTTTTGCTTCAGAGGCTCATTGGAAAGCTCGTTCTTCTGCTGAAGCTACATCTGTGGTTACTAATATTCGGTCATTTCTTAATGCTGGTGGCAATGTTCTGGCAGAGTGTGCCGCAGTAAGGACTTATGAAAATGCCGGCCACTTCCATTCTACCGGTGGAATAAATGTAAATACTGAAAATGATTATTCAGGTAGTTCAAGCTGGGTGGTATATCCTAATGCCGATTTAAGTTACTCACAATTTTGCGGAGCAATAAATATTAATAAAGGCGGAAGTTTAAAAAACTGGACTTATAGTGGTTCTATACTCAATAATGAACACGACCATGCAGAAGGTTCTGGCAGTAATAATAATATAGGTGCATCCGCAGCAAAATTTCGTTCTTCAGGTTCAGGTGGTATGTTATATTATCTGGGCAATCATAATTTTGATCAAACCACACAGTTAGATGTATTAAATGGAATAAGAATGTATTTGAATGCATTCTTAACCCCATCTGCTAATAATGTTTCAATATGCACTCCCCTTCCTGTTGGTAATGGCGGTGAGCAATGCTTTTTAAGCCCTACAAAACCAGGAACAGTTAATGCCAAAATCATTTGGTCTTACAGTGCAACAAGTCAGACCTATACATTAAGGACAACCCTGGCAAAAACATTTGTTGACAATACTTATGGTGCAAATGCAATTGGCTGGTCTGCTGGTCATTCATTCTCGGATTTAGTGGGATCTGATAATATACAATTAGCATTATTTGATGGTACAGGTATCAAAAAAATGGAATTTAAGTTAGATTATATTTCAGCAACGGGTACAGTGCCCAGCGGTTATAAATCTTTAGGTGTTAGTGGTGGAGACGGTGGTATCTTAGTTGGGAATGCCAGTGATATAGTAAGTGTAAAAACTTCACTGGATGCCAACTTCAATGATAATTCAGGCTATGTACTGATGAAGGAAACATCGGCTGGGTTTGGCTTAGATTAAAAAGAGGAAGCGTCCCCTTTTCCATCCTTATTCCCTATCAGACATTTATCGGGTCGATTTTGCACAGGGCGGGGTCATGAGAAGGCGGCGTCGTCGCCAAAAAAAGTAAACGTCCACTTTGCACCCCTTATCCCCTACCCTACGTTTTCGGCAAAAGCGCCGAAGCCAATTCAATGAATTCTTTTGCGTAAGTCATGATCTCTGCGGTAAGCGCACCAGCACCGATCCAATTCTTTGTTGCT
>JANPGE010000278.1:0-15897 GCA_031423805.1 Segetibacter sp.
CTTGTCTTTGTTCATACTCATTCATAATGATTTTATGTGAGTATCAACATTTTATGTCAAAGAACTATGAAAACTGTTACCTATGTTCTGCTACACTAAAAAGTGTAACCTATGTATTGCTATTTATCATTTAGGGTTTAAAGTTAATGTTTTTGTTAAAACAAGAATAAATTGATGGTAAAAATTTTATTTGGTTCAAATAGGTAGTGGAATTTTTGGGAGTTGTATTGCAATTATTTTATCTCCTGATACTCCATACCCGGTTTAGCTTCGCAGTAATAATAAATATCAAACCATTTAATGAATGAAGAAATATAACTTTCTCCATTTTTTTATTTTCATCAATACATTTGCCCAAATCATATTCAGTAGCAAAACAAAGACATTATCACATTATCAAATTATCACATTATCACATTAACCATGGCTTCACTATCATTTGAACTACAGCATACACAACCCGGTTCCAAAGCAAGGGCAGGTACAATAACCACCGACCATGGTGTAATAGAAACGCCCATCTTTATGCCTGTTGGTACTGTGGGCAGTGTGAAAGCAGTCACCCAACAACAACTCTACAACGATGTTAATGCGCAGATAATATTGGGCAATACCTATCACTTATACCTAAGACCGGGCACAGATATTTTAGAAGCGGCAGGTGGTTTACACAAATTCAACGGATGGAACCGGCCTATACTTACCGACAGTGGCGGTTACCAGGTTTTTTCATTAGCGGCAAGCCGAAAAATTAATGAAGAAGGGGTTACTTTTCAATCGCATATAGACGGTAGCAAGCACTTGTTTACCCCTGAAAAAGTTATGGACATTGAGCGGACAATTGGTGCAGATATCATGATGGCTTTTGACGAATGTCCGCCATATCCCAGCGAATATAAGTATGCCAAGAACAGTATGGAACTTACGCATCGTTGGTTAGACAGGTGCTTTCAACAGTTCAATAACACACCAGATAAATATGGCTATACACAAAACCTATTTCCGATAGTGCAGGGCGGCGCTTACAAAGATTTAAGGACAGCCTCGTGTCAATATATTGCTTCAAAAAATGCAACGGGCAATGCCATTGGCGGCCTTAGTGTAGGCGAACCGCCGGAGATGATGTATGAGTTTACTGCCCTCTGTTGCTATGAACTGCCTTTGGAAAAACCACGATACCTTATGGGCGTTGGCACACCGTGGAATATTTTGGAGTGCATCAGCCTTGGTATAGATATGTTTGACTGTGTTATGCCCACCCGCAACGGCCGCAACGGTATGTTGTTTACCACAAAGGGTGTCATTAACATGAAAAATTTGAAATGGGCAAACGACTTCTCCGTTATAGATGATGGGTTGCCTTGTGAAGTAAGTCAATACTACACCAAAGCATACATGCGCCATTTATTTGTAGCCAAAGAATTTCTTGCACTTACATTGGCAAGCATTCACAATTTGGCATTTTACTTATGGCTTGTAAAAGAAGCCCGGAAACAGATCCTCGCCAACAACTTCACCACATGGAAAGCTGAGATGATGGAAGTGTTGCAGAGGCGATTGTAAGCTGCGGGTTTTTTTTATTTAGAATATCATACTATAAAAGTTGAAAACATTTTTCATAATTCTAACTTTCTGTTTCCTGACAGTTTTAACTCAAGTAGGAGGAATTATTTTTCTTATTTCTTTCTCGATGCATAAAGTCATTAATAAATGGACAAATAGAAAATTATATCAACGATTCTTAAAGCTCACTTCATTTTTGGTATTGTATTGCATGGTGACACTTTTCGTTATCCCTTTAATTGCCAGGCCTTTTGGACGGGTTCCTCTTCCTATGACCGAATCCAATCATTTTCAACCTTTAAATGTTTTAACTGTTTTTCTTAATCGAAACTATGTTAGGCCAGAGTTAAAGCAAACTGTTTTTGAAGTTGCAAAACAAATGAATGATAAATACCCTGGAACAACAATAAATTATTTAGATGCTAATTTCCCTTTTATAAATAAGTTTCCTCTATTCCCACATTTGAGTCATAATGACGGCAAAAAACTTGACCTTTCTTTTTGTTATTTAGACAACAGGACTGATAAACAAACAAATCAATGCCCTTCATTTATTGGTTATGGAATATGTGAAGAACCTTTCCAAAACGAAAAAAATACTTCGGACTTCTGCTCGGAAAATGGTTATTGGCAATATAGCTTAATGCGGATAATAGTTCCACAGGGCAGCAAAAAGAATTTCGCATTTGATAATGATAGAACAAGGGAATTAGTAAACCTTTTTGCTATCCAACAGACAATTGGAAAAATATTTATTGAATCACATTTGAAAACAAGACTTAACCTAACAACAGACAAAATTAGGTTTCATGGATGTCAAGCCGTTAGGCATGACGATCATATTCACGTTCAATTAAGGTAACCAATAGGGGCTAAAATGACTTGGATTCAGTCCAAACTGGGATATAAGAATACCATCAAAAGCAAAGGGACAAAGCCATAAACTTTGTCCCTTTGTATTCTTAGTCTCGTTGTGTGAAACCTACTTTTTCATTTCTGCAAAAAACTGGTGGAAATAAGGGATGGTTTCTATTCCCTTGTAAAAATTTGCAAGATCATATTTTTCATTTGGACTATGCAGGTTATCACTATCAAGCCCAAATCCTAAGAAAACTGTTTTTAAACCCAAAACGCTTTCAAACAAAGCAGTAATAGGAATACTGCCGCCACCTCTTACGGGTATTGGTGCTTTGCCAAATGTAGCTTCAATAGCTTTAGATGCTGCTCTGTATTCAATACTATCTACAGGTGTCAGATATGGATCGCCACCATGGTGTTCAGATGCTTTTAGAATAACTCCTGCAGGTGCTGCTTTTTCCAAATGCTCAATCAGGAGTTTGGTCATTTTTGCACTTGTTTGATTTGGCACCAACCTGCAACTGATTTTTGCAAAAGCCTTTGAAGGCAATACTGTTTTAGCGCCTTCGCCAGTGTAGCCGCCCCATATTCCGTTCACTTCCAATGTCGGCCTTATGCCTGTTCTTTCGTTAGTAGTGTAGCCCTTTTCACCCCATAGCGTTGTTACGCCAAGGTCGTTTTTGTATTCGGCTTCATCATAAGGTGCTTTAGCCATTTCAGCCCTTTCTGCTGCTGAAGATTCCAGTACATCATCATAAAATCCGGGTATAGTGATGTGGTTGTTTTCATCGTGCAGGCTTGCTATGATTTGAGCCAATATAGTAATTGGGTTGGCTACTGCACCACCATATACACCACTGTGCAGGTCGCGGTTGGGGCCGGTCACTTCCACTTCTATGTAACTTAGTCCGCGTACACCTACATCTATACTTGGTGTATCAAGGCTAAGCATTGCTGTATCACTGATGAGAATTACATCAGCCTTTAGCATGTCTTTCTTCTCTTTGATAAAAGTTGCAAGGTTGGGGCTTCCTACTTCTTCTTCACCCTCAATAATGAACTTAAGGTTTGTTGGTAGTGAGTCTGTGTTCACCATAGTTTCCAATGCTTTGATGTGCATGTAGAATTGACCTTTGTCATCACAGGCACCACGGGCATATATTTTACCATCTTTTATTACCGGTTCAAACGGACCGCTGTGCCACAATTCAAGCGGGTCGGCAGGTTGTACATCATAGTGACCATAAACTAAAACAGTAGGCTTAGATGCATCGGTTATCTTTTCTCCATAAACAACAGGATGGCCTGCTGTTGGGAAAATTTCCACTTTGTCTGCACCTGCTTCCAGTAATCTTGCTTTTACTGCTTCGGCACATTTTATCATGTCCGCTTTGTTTTCTGTACGTGCACTTATACTGGGAATACGCAACAATTCCAGTAATTCTTCTAAAAACCTATCTTTATTTTTAGTTTGGTAGTCGGTCCAGGCTTGCATATCGGGTTATTTTTATTGTTTTGTAAAAGTATGATGGCGAATATACCAATGAATTTTATAAGCGGTATTACTCTTTGAAAAAAACACAAAATAAAAAAATCGCTTTATATTTTATAACTTTATGTCCATAAATCCATTTATAAGAGCAATGAAATATATAACATCATCATTTAGTTTATTGTTTATTATTATTTTCTTTTCTCAATGTAAAAAGGAAAGTACTACAACTATAATTGATCCTCCCGTAACCGTTACAAAAGATTATTCGCCGGTAACTTCCGGAAGTACATTTACCTACAGCGACTCAACCAATGATCTGGTAACTACCTTCACTATGACAGCAAGCGGAACAATTAGTACCTTGTTTGGAAAAACGTACAGCAAATTGACGACTTCTGATGGCAACACATTATACAGGACAAAATCTGGTGCAAAATATTATCAATTGACATCTTTCCCTGCTATGCGTTCTAATGAGTTTGAAAATGTTTATTTGAATGATAGTTTGCCCGTGAACAGCACATGGACAGTATCTTTTAAAATATTAAATGTGTTAGGATTCCCTGATTCGCTAACTACAGTTGCTACTTATAAAATTTCAGAAAAGGGGATTTCGAGAGCCATTCAGGGTACACTTTTTACAAATGTTATTCACGTTTCACTTACAGATGTGTCAGCTTATTCTGCAGTGCCACCTTCGGGTCAATTAGCGGCAGGAATAGCTTCAGGAGATTTTTATTATGCTTTGGTAGTTGGGCTTATACAAGCCCGATTTGAAGTTGAAGATGTACCTTCTTTTGGAATCTCATCTTATAAATCATCGCAAATACTAACTTCATATAGTATTAAATGATTTGTTGGAAAAGGTTACTAAAGTACCGGATTTGAAATAATCATCATTGATTTAATTTGGGAAAATAACTATTATTTATTTCGAAACATTGTTAATAATACTATAATGTGAGTGGGTTTTTAATTATTATTTTATCTTTATTCCTCATTTTTAAAAAGGCATCAAATTTCAAATTATGAAAATTAAGTTTCTATCTGTATTATTGGCATCTTCATTATTAATATTTACTCAATGTAAAAAAGATAATGTAATTGATACCCCCGCTGTTACAAAAGATTATTCTCCTTTGACTACCGGTAGTACATTTACTTTTAGAGATAGCACTATTGTTGCTGCAGGAACGAATGTAAAATCCTATACACTAACTGTTACAGGAGGTGATACAACTGTGAATGGGAAAAAGTATTATAAACTAAGCGGTTCTGATACAAGTGTAAGATATAAAGCAAAAGTTTCTGCTAACTACTATCAGCTTACTTCTTTGCAAGGCTTAGGAATAGGTGCATTTGAAGATAACTATTTGAACGATAGTTTAGCAGTAAATGATACCTGGTCACAAACAACTGCTCCTTTTGTAATTCCTGGTGGTGGCGGTTTTACAGCAACAGCAACGCTTAAGTACAAGATTGCTTCTAAAGGTGGATCTTTAAGCGTAAGTGGTACTACTTATGCTGATGTTATCAATGTACAATTAGCCAGTCTTACTGTTGTTGCTTCAGGATTACCTTTTAGTATTAATGCAACAGGAAGTTATTATTACGCTAAAGGATTTGGATTAATACAGGGAGGCCTGGATATTCCAGCACAATCAATTACAATTCCAATTGTTGGCACAAGTATTCCAATTCCACAATATACATTGTATCAAAAATTGACAGGATCAGTAATTAAATAGTTTACTACAATTTTATTATAAAATGCCATGCTTACACAGTAAGTATGGCATTTTCATTTTGGAAAAGCTATAGCGTTTAATAAAATAATAGTGAAGAATAATTTTCATTTTAATACACATATAATCCCATAATTCCTGCACAAAAAAGTTAATAAAAATTTTAAGAAAAAAAGTTATTCAAATACAATAAAGTTGTGTCAACAGGCGTTACTTTTGGCAGACGATTGTGCATAAAGCCATCTAATCAGCCTTTGTAGTTTTCATGACTTGTTGTGGAGATTACAGAGGCTGAGCCTATTATAGGGGGTTGTGGTTTACAAACGGTGCATTTGGTTCAAAAGCATATTGTCTAGAGTCCACTCGACCTTATGATCCAGCGGGTGCAATCTTACAGGACAGCTCATTTTACTACATAAACTACAGCTAAAAGCTTCGCAACCATCGGTGTGTACGAAAAACTCTATTTGGTTTCCAAAGTTGGAAGTAATCATACTGATAAATGTATCAATTTCTATTTGCGCTTCATGTACGTTCAGGTACCAGGGTATAGTAAGGTGGCAATCAATATGAAGATGGCTGCCATATTTTATAATTCTGAAGTTGTGTAAATCAATCCAATTGATACGACGGTTTTCATTCAATACGTCCACAATCTGCTGAAGTAATATTTTATCCTGTTCATCCATTATTCCAGCAAGGGACTCTCTTATGATTTTATATCCATTGTGAATGATATAAATCGCCAATACAAACGCGATTAATTTATCTAACCAAAATTGATTTGTAAAAATGATAATGAGTAAACCAACAACAACAGCAAGGGTTGACCATGTATCGGTTTGTAAATGACGACCACTTGCCTGTAATGCTATTGAACGGTTTTTTTTGCCAATAGAAAGACAAATGCTACCCGCTATATAATTCACGATTGCAGTAATGCCAACCAATATTATTCCAACATCTAATTGCTTAACGGGTGTGGTGACAATAATGTTTTTTATTGTTTCATACAATATAAGTGCACCTGCTCCAACAATCAAAGTGCCTTCTATTGCTGCAGACACAAACTCTGCTTTCCCATGCCCGTAAGGGTGTTCTTCATCTTTTGGTTTGGCAGCTATGTACAGGCTATATAAACCAATTATTCCAGCCACGACATTTACTATACTTTCAAGTGCATCAGTAAGTATAGCTATAGAATGGGTAAGATAATACGCTACAATCTTTGCTGCAAAAAGTACGATTGATAAAGCAGTTATCCATTTCTGGATTTTCAGATTGTGAAGTGCACTCATTATAAGTTGGGAATAAAAAGTATGCTAATACGCATTTGGTTTCAAAAAATTATCCAAGTGCTGTGTGATACCTTTCACTTACAAATTGCCAGTTTACCACGCTCCACCAGTTTTTAATATAGTCAGGGCGTTTGTTTTGGTATTTCAGGTAGTAGGCATGTTCCCACACATCAAGCCCTAGCAATGGAAACCCTTTTAGTTCACTTACATTCATAAGCGGATTATCCTGATTCGGTGTAGAACCAATTTTTAATTTTTTATCGTTGTCAATTACAAGCCATGCCCAACCACTGCCAAAGCGGTTTTTACCTGCATCAGTAAACTGTGTAGTAAATGCCTCATACGAGCCAAAATCTCTTGTAATCGCATTGAGCAATTGTTCAGCAGGTTTGCCATCATTCTTAGCAGTCATGCATTTCCAAAAGAGTTCGTGGTTGTAATGGCCCCCGGCATTGTTTCTCATTTTTGCAGAATATTTTGAAACATTGGCCAATATATCTTCCAATGATGTAACAGTTGTATTTATGCCTGCTGCAGCTGCTTCATCGTTCAGGTTTTTTGTATAAGCTGCTGCATGTTTGGTGTAATGTATTTCCATTGTTAAAGCATCAATAATGGGCTCTAATGCTTTATAATCATATGGTAATGGTTGTTGTGAAAATCCTGTAAGTGGTGCATGAATTGCTGCGGCATGTGTTGTATTGCATGATAGTAATGAAGGAACAATTGCCGAAGACAATGTAATTGCAATGCCGGCTTTGCCGGATTGTTGAATAAAATTTCTGCGGGAAAGCGGATTATTTTTCATGAAACTGGTTTTTATGGAAAAAATTAATAGTTCAATTACTAATGGGTTTCAAATATGAAGTGCACAAGTAAATCCGGAAATGTTAATTAAATCTGGTTTTTTTTCAACCTAAAGTTAATCCATAAAGCCTTTAGTTTATTAAAAGCCCTGTAATAGTACTCCTGATTAAACAGTTGCGAATCTTTCATTGCTTTATAGGTGAGAAAAATACCCACAGGAATGAGTATGCAACAACTCATCCACATACCCTGATAGGCGGGTAGTACCCCACCTTTTACAAATTTTTCACCAAAGGTGTTAAGTAAGTGAAATAAAACAAAGAAAATAACTGCAAATACAAGCGGTGTACCCAGGCCTCCTTTTCTTATAATAGACCCTAAGGGTGCGCCAATTAAAAACAACACTATACAGGCTACAGCCAATGTAAATTTCCTATGCCATTCTATCTGGTTTGAAACAATTTCCTTTTGTTTGTTTTGGTAATCAGTAGCCATCATATCAACATTGGATTTTGCAGCACCTACCTGCATTGCAGCCCTTGATATTACTACATCCAAAGCAGAGTCGGGAATTATTTGACTAAGCTTTGTTATAGTTCCTAAACTTTTTTCATTCACTTTGCTAAGACCTGTATCACTATATCTTATGAAGCTAAAATAAGGGGAGAGTTCATTTTTTGATCTTAATAAATAATAGGCTTCAGAGTTTTTTAATGAATCAATAGTCTTGCCTAATTGCCTTACACTTAACATGCGGTAACTATCTTTCATGGCGCTGTCAGAAGTCTTGTTGAGCTTAAAGCTGCTTAAGTCTAACATCTTTTTATATTCTTTAAAACCAAGTCTTATAAACTCTGTATTTGCGGAAAAGCGTGGTCCTCTTTCCTGATATCGCCAACCATTTTTCAAATCAAATTCCAGTTTGTTGCCTTGTGCAATTTTCATGGTGCCACTTTCAGCAACTATACTATTATCCTGAAGTCCATAACCACGTTCGTAAATGATTACGTTTTTGATGTCGTTCCCTTCTTTAGATTTCTTGCCAATTTTGATAACGAAACCTTCTATTTTATCATAAAAAACACCTTCTTTTATATCAAAGGCCGGTTTAGAAACTATAATGTCGTACTTAAGTGTATTTAGCTTGAGTGTTGCAACGGGCATAATATAATTGGCAAATAAAAATGAGATACCTGCTATAAAAAGTGTAACAAAAAATAATGGTTGCATAAATCTCAACAAGGGAATGCCCGCAGACTTTATAGCAACCAACTCAAAGCTTTCGCCCAAATTTCCAAATGTCATAATGGAAGAAAGCAACAGTGCAAGGGGCAGGGCCAATGGTACCCAATTGACCGTAACTAAACCTGTAAGATGTGCCAACGTAAACATATCCAACCCTTTACCAACCAAATCATCTATGTACAGCCAAAAAAACTGCATTACCAACACAAATAATGCAATAAAGAATGTTGCAAAAAATGGGCCTATAAATGCTTTTATGATGAGCTTGTCAAGTTTTTTAATCACTTTGCAGAAATGTTTACTACCGGTTTAGGGTTAGGGCAAAATTAGTCTTTTACCTTTTGGCAAAGTTGCAATAAAATGTTTCCGTTATTATAATTAACAAACGTATATAAATGAATAAACCCTATTCTCTTTCTGAATATGAAATGAATGTGGCAACCGACAAAGATTTTTTGTTTACAAAAACACGAATAATAGAAAAGGTGTATGATGTTTTTGGAAAATTAGCGAATGAATTTGCAGTTCATCTCAACCATTCATTTCAGGATATAGAAGCAGGCACCCCAAAAATTTCTAAAGGTGAAAATTATAAAGGGCTTCCTTATGTGATTTTGGATTACCCTCGCATTTTTCACAAAGAGGATATTTTGGCTGTTCGTTGTTTTTTCTGGTGGGGAAATTTTTTCAGCATCACATTGCAACTTTCAGGGAAATATAAGGATGAATATGAAACTGCTTTGCAACAAGCAATTAATGCTGATTATTTTCAGGGTTGGTATATTAGTGTTGCTGATAATGAGTGGGAGCATCATTTTGAAACTGATAATTATGCACTGATTAACAGTAATTTAGCGTATACATTAGCCGACAGGTCATTTATAAAATTGGCAAAAAAAATCCCACTTGTAGAGTGGGATAATGCTGAAAATTTCTTTATTGAAAACTTTCAAATTCTATTAAAAGCAATTTCAAATCAGGCACCTATACGGTGAAAAAGATCTTTTATCTGATATTCCCAAAGCTGACTTTGGTCTTTTATCTCTTTCTTTTCAGCGAAATCTTTTATAACCAAAATGGTTTGATTGGTAACTTCTGATTTTTGAATTTCAAATTCAAAATATTCTTCTTTTGGAGAATTTAACCAATGGAAACGAACAAATTTGTCTTGCTGCATTTCTACAAGTTGTGCTTTCTCGGTGCTGTCCTTCCATATAAAGCTGAAAACATGTTCTTTGCTTTCATCTACCCTGTCAGCAAACCATTCTCCCAAACCTGCCGGTGTACAAAGAAATTCAAACAAAATACTCGGTGAAGACCTAACCGGGTATTCTAAAGTGTACAGTTGTTTTTTACTCATAAATATCTATTATCCGATCAACGAAAGTTTGCAATAATATCAAAATAATTATAGAGGCAAAATATTTTTTTTAAAATAACACAAACTTTAATTGATTTAGCTCTAATAATAACGTTTTTGAGCCATGGAATTATTTTAGAAAAGCTTCAAAATCAAAACTTTATGGTGCAAATGAATATTTACCCTGAATTAAAATGAAGATTATTTCGCTATTTTAACTACAAATTGTTTTAAAAGGTACTTTCCGATTTTATATTGCTGCATGAAATATATTTGCAGCCCAAATTTTACCTGAATGGAATGCAAATAGAAAAGCAAAAACTGCTTTTTCTTTTTGTAACTTTTGTTTTTGGTGAAACCATAAAATTTTTTATACCATGTTTGAAAGTTTAAGTGAGCGGCTCGAAGGTGCCTTTAAAAACCTGAAAGGTGAAGCCAAGATAACGGAACTGAATATTGCCGCTACGCTAAAAGAAATACGCCGTGCATTGGTAGATGCGGATGTAAACTTTAAAATAGCCAAAGAATTTACCGATAAGGTAAAAGATATAGCACTTGGAAGCAAGGTTATTAATGCTATCAGTCCCGGTCAGTTGATGACCAAAATAGTTAAAGATGAACTGGCTGAATTGATGGGGGGAACAGAAAGCACTTTCAACATTACCGGCAATCCCGCAGTGATACTTATCGCCGGCCTTCAGGGTAGTGGTAAAACCACCTTCAGCGGTAAGCTGGCCAAATACCTGAAAGGCAAAGGCAAAAGTCCCTTGTTGGTTGCGTGTGACATTTACCGCCCTGCGGCTATCGACCAATTGATGGTGTTGGGCGAACAGGTAGGAGTGGAAGTGTACAGCGAAAGAGAAAATAAGAATGCTGTAGAGATAGCGCTGAATGCAATTAAAGAAGCCAAAGCAAAAAATAAAAATGTAGTCATAATAGATACTGCCGGTCGCCTTGCTATAGATGAGGTGATGATGACTGAAGTCGCTAATGTAAAACAAGCTGTAAACCCCAATGAGATTCTCTTTGTGGTGGACAGTATGACCGGTCAGGATGCGGTTAATACAGCCAAAGCCTTCAACGACCGGCTTGACTTTAGCGGTGTGGTTCTTACAAAATTGGATGGTGATACCCGTGGTGGCGCTGCGCTTTCAATTAAGTACACGGTCAGCAAACCAATCAAATTTATCAGTAGTGGTGAAAAGTTGGACACCCTCGATGTGTTCTATCCCGAAAGGATGGCACAGCGTATTTTGGGCATGGGTGACATAACTACGTTGGTAGAAAAAGCACAGGCACAATATGATGAAGTAGAAGCCAAACGCTTAGAAAAGAAAATTCGTAAAAATCAGTTTGACTTTCAGGATTTCTTAGACCAGTTGCAGCAGATAAAAAAGATGGGGAACCTGAAAGACCTGATGGCCATGATACCCGGCGTAGGCAAGGCAATTAAAGATGTGGACATCAGCGACGATGCATTTGTAGGCATAGAAGCCATCATAAAAAGCATGACCCCTTACGAACGCAGCAACCCCGACGAAATAAACCAAAGCCGCAAACAGCGCATAGCAAAAGGCTGCGGCAAAGGCATGGAAGATGTAAACGCCTTCATGAAACAATTTGACCAAATGCGCCAAATGATGAAGATGATGAACAAAATGCCAATGGGCATGGGTAAGATGCCGGGTGGCATGAGGAAGTAATGGGTTAATTGCTCAATGTGAAAATGGCTCATGGTGAAAATGCTCAATTTGAAAATGAATACAAAAAGAAGCCGTCTGATTTGGGTGGCTTTTTTTGTTATTTTTATTTTGGACTTACGCCTTCAGCTTGCATCCAATATTCAAAGCCTTTGAAAGCATTGGTGCAACTTAAAACAACTCCGGTAGGAGTTGAATATTTGTAGCAGCAGCAAAAGTTTTCTGTTTTTAGAACCCCGTTAGGGGTTCAACAAATAAACGGTAGGTAAAGGTTGAACACCTAGCGAAGTTCCATGAACATTAGTTCTTGTTTAGTGCTTAACAATATTTATTTCCTTCGGACAATGAATATTGTTTGAGCCTTAGCACATAATAGCAGGCCAATATCTCATTCTGTTAATAATAGTTGGTGATAACACCAATTAAGGCGTAAGATGTAAAAAATTATTTTTCAACCCATTTCTTATAGGAAAACTTTAAGCAGAAAATGTTTTGATTTTATGTTTTTGAAAACTTATTACAGATAAAGTCATTTCACGGGCAAAAGCTGCACAACTTTTCCATCAATTACAGTTAGATAATATCCAGTTGCATCCGGATAATCTGTGTGCAAGATTTGGGCAGCTTCCGTCACAGAATTTGCAAGTATGTACGGTTTTTGTGCATAAAATTCTATCTGCTGATAATACTTTCCTTCAGTATTTATAAAGACAATTTCTTTGGGGGAAGGTATTTTATGATGTATATAAGTACCTACATTGTAACAAAAGTCGGGATTGGCATACATGCCCGGTCTTGCATAAAAGTTATGGAGAAAAAAATAGAGCCCGATGTTGGATACTACAATAAGTGATGCAACAAGTATTCTTTGAGCTGAAAGGATTTTTTCTATAAAACAAGCCCCTGCAAATGCTAATGGGAATGCCATTTTTATAACACCATGGTCATGTTCCGTTGAGAACCCCCAAAAGACAATGTGATGAAGCATCGTAGTGGCAATCATCATCCATAAAATAGGGTATTTGATGAGCTTTTTATAAATACAGATAAGGAATGTGATTGTCAGCAGCCCATAGCCTGTTAAATAAAAAATGGCAATGTTGAAGTTGTAATTTAACCCGTGGATCAATTGCAATTTCCCACCACCAATTGTCCGCTTTAGAAATTTTTCTTGTAAATGGTTCATGTATGAGGGTATGCCTGCCCACTGAACGTAATGGTAAAAGATATAGACCATGCCTGCCGCCACTGCTATTCCCGGCAATAAAAAAGCCCATCGGTTTGGTTTGTCTTTTGAAAATAGTAAATAAGCAGACATAACTATTGCTTGGAAAAAGGGCAGCCAGTCAAATTGAATACCTGCAAAAAGTGTTAACCCAATAGCAAACAATATTTTGGGTGAGGGTATTTTTAAATATTTTGCAAATAGCCACCATCCTGCAAAATAAAAAGGTAACACTGCTATTTCGTGGAGGTAACCCTGAACATGATACCAAAGTGAGGCTGCATTAAACACATAAAAAACTACCGTAAAATAAACAATCCTACTCTTGTTTACTTCAGCATTTACAATTTGCCGGACAAGCATGTATGCAGTTGATAACGTAACCACTAGCCAGATCAAAGAGAAAATTCTTATAGACTGTTCATTGGGCGATAGTGAAAAAATTTTAAAGAAATAATAAGGCAGTATAAACCAACCGGTGCCAAAGCTGACTATCGTATTGTAAAGCTGTGTAGAAGGCTTTGCTCTGGCATCAAAAGCGTAACTGGAAATTGGTACATGCTGTTTTTCAAGCATAGGGTTGTTGCCCCACATAACAGCATTGATGCAGACCATAGCAGGGTTGCTTTCCCTGAAAAAGCCAAAAGGTTTAGAATAATTTACACTGATTACAATGCAGAAAAGCAACAGCGGAACAAAAAATAATAAGCGTTTAGAGGGTATAAATGAGTTCAATATTTTTTTCATGTTTCAAAAATAACCACAAACTTGTTTGGTATTTTTTTAAATGAATTGCAGGAAAATTTTATGGTGAGTAATTAATAGTAAAAAAAAGAACACAGCTACGGCAAAATAATTTAAACTCCAATAAGCATAAATACTTTCTTCGTTACCCTTTGTGTCGTTATGACTTCGTGGTTCCAAGTACTAAATTGTGGAAAAAGCTGAATAAAGATTTGCAGTAAAAGGGTGTGACACAACAATGGTGAATAAAGGATAAATGTTTGCTCAATAAAAAAGCCTCACCTTATTAAGGGTGAGGCTTTGTATTTTGGTTTTGCAAAGTGTTTATCTAACGAGGTTGATAGAACCTTTTTTATTGAGTACGGTATTGTCTGTGAGTGTTATTCTCATCACATAAACATATACGCCTACCGGCTGCAGTTGCCCTTTGAAGGTGCCATTCCATCCTTTGAATTGATCGCTACTTTCAAATATCAATTGTCCCCATTGGTTGAAGATTTTCATTTCGGCTTTGGATATGTTGTTGCCATAAAGCCTAAACTCATCGTTTCGACCATCGTTGTTAGGGGTGAAGGTGTTTGGTATAAATATCTGGTCAAGAAAACGAATATTAACCCTTATTTCAGCGGTATCTGCACAACCCGCATTTGATATTCCATACACATATATATCCCGTGCACTGTCCGCTTTTATGGTTTGACTGGTTGCGGTTTGATTAGCAAACAGATAAGCAGGTGACCATCCTTTTATAGTGTAAGGAACTGAAGCAGAGGTAGTAAGTGTTACGTTGGTGCCAACAATTACAGGGTTGGGATTGGCTGTTAGGCTTAAGCTTAGATTGTTGACAGTAATAGTTGTTACGTTGTAAATACTGTCACAACCAAAGCTGCTTCTTACTGTATCGTTGACCACTGTAGATGCAGTGTAGGTAACACCATTGAACAGTACACTTCGGCAACCTGTAAGGGCATTAGGAATAGTAGCAGGTGTTATGGTCTGTATAGTAATGTAGTTGGTTCGGAAGATACTATCGCAACCGACTGTGGTGCGGAGTGTATCGAGCACTACCGTGGATGCGGTGTAGGTAACCCCGTTGAACACCGTACTGTTACATGCTCTTATTTGGTTGGTGCCCGGCACCGGTGTTATGTGTTGAATGTTGATGTTGGTAACGGTGTAAATACTGTCGCAACCTGTCATGCTCTTTGTTGTATCATTCAGCACAGTAGAGCTTGTGTAAGTGACACCATTGAACACAAGACTATTGCAACCTTGCAAAGTATTGGTAACGGTAGTTGCTATTACAATGTTGATGGTCGTTGTGTTGTACAAGCTGTCACATCCGCCAATGCTTTTTGTAGTATCTGTGACTACTGTAGATGCTGTATATGTTATGCCATGAAACGTAAGACTTCCACAACCATAGAGTGTTGTACTGGTTGGCACCGGTGTTACAAACTGAACCACAATGTGGTTGGTTCTGAAAATACTGTCGCAGCCTAAAGTGGTTCTTAACGTGTCAAGTACGGTGGTGGATGCAGTATAAGTAACTCCGTTAAATGTAACACTATTACAACCTGCAACTACATTTTGTCCGTTAACCGGCGTGATGTACTGGATGTTGATATTGTTGGTTCTGTACAAGCTATCGCAACCGGTGATTGATTTTAACGTGTCACTAATCACCGTTGAATTCGTGTAAATAACTCCGTTAAATACCAGGCTGTTACAACCCTGAATGTTATTAACAGTTGCAATTGGTGTTACAATGTTAATGGTTGTTGTGTTGTACAAACTATCACATCCTCCTATGCTCTTGGTTGTATCGTTTACTACTGTTGATGCGGTGTAGGTAAT
>JANPGE010000279.1:0-14654 GCA_031423805.1 Segetibacter sp.
AAAGCTATACAGCGCCAACTCTTCAGGCTATGTTATTATACCTAAATTGATGGATGGCGAATACAGTCTTATAATTGGTTTTCCATCAAACACATTTCCAGATCAGGGGTTTAAATGTGTAATTAATAAAAAAGATTTGGGTTTTGGGCTTAAAGATTTTGGCGAAAAAGGCTGGGGCCTTTTTAACCTGCAAACGCTGGATGTGACTATGTCAGGTGGAGTAGTTGAAGTTCCGGTAGCGATTGTAACCAAACCAAAAAGTGATGATGAGCCAATTTCGTTTGATAAGAAGCCGGAGCCACCCGTAAAGCCAATAGTGGAGAAGGTGGTGGAAATTCCATCAAACGAAAACAATAATAAAGTTGAACCTACAGAAGACTCTGTAGTTAATATTGGGGTGACATCTCCTTTTGATTCTATAGCAACAGAAAAAAAGAATGAAGTGAGTAATGAAACGCAGCCCCAATCAATCATTACTAAACTGATTGAGGAGAAGAATTCCGCAGGTGTTTCTATAGCATATTCAGATAATAACGGCGTTATTACTGATACTATATTGTTAAATATCCCGGCTATAGATTCAAATGAAGCTAATCTGGCTAAAGTTGATTCGGTGAAAATTTCCCCAATTGACTCTGCTATAAATGCAAAAATTGCCATTCTGAACCAACGGCAGGATGATGTAAAGGTTATTGAGATTGATATGACTGCAAAAAAAGAAGAAAGCGGTAACGAATCAACTCTGGAAAATAAAGTGAATATTGATACAGCCGTTTCTGTAGCTCCATCTACAACTGTTAACTCTTCTGAAACTAGGGTAGTTAAAGCCAATAATAATTATTGTCAAAAAGTGGCTTCTGAGGAAGATTATATTAAGTTGCGCAGAAAAATGGCTTTGGAAAGCAGTGATGATAAAATGATAAAAGAGGCCAAAAAGGCTTTTAAAGATAAATGCTTTGCTACGCATCAGATTAAAGGTCTTTCATCATTGTTTTTAAGCGATGAAGGACGTTTTAGGTTCTTTGCTGCTTCATACTCATTTGTAAGTGATCCGGGGGATTTCCATATGTTGCAATCTCTACTTATTGATCCTAATTTTATCAATCGTTTTAAATCTATTCTTCAATAGATTAACTGAAAAATAATTTCAATGAGGTATTTCCTCGAGGTGTCCTATAAGGGTACAGGATATGCAGGATTTCAGATACAGCAAAATGCACAGACCATACAAGGTGAAGTAGAACAAGCCTTACTAACAGTTTTAAAAACTGCAATTGAACTAACAGGGTCTTCACGAACAGATGCAGGTGTGCATGCCCTTCAGAATTATTTTCATTTTGATGTAGATTTTGAAATTAATCCACAAGTGGTTTACAACCTCAATGCAATACTTCCATTAGCCATTGTAATTAAGTCTATTAAGCAGGTTGAATCCAATGCCCACAGTCGCTTTCTGGCAGTAAGCCGGGAGTATAAATATTATATTACTAAGGTTAAAAACCCATTTGTTACAGATACAGCATGGTATTATCCTTATGCAGTTGATATAAATATTTTAAATGAGGCAGCTAATTTGATAGCGGCATACACTGATTTTACTTCATTTGCAAAACGCAATACACAGGTTAATACTAACCAAAGCAGAATAATTAAGAGTCGATGGTATTATGATGACAATTTATTGGTGTTTGATGTAGAAGCCAATCGGTTTCTTAGAGGCATGGTAAGGGGGCTTGTAGGTACAATGTTATTGGCAGGTAGAAATAAAATAACGTTACAGGATTTTAAAGAAATAATAGAAGCAAAAGATTGTACCAAAGCCAGTTTTGCAACACCTGCACATGGTTTGTTTTTGGCAAGTGTAAAGTATCCTGAAGTGGTTGAAAAATAGTTTCCGTTATTATTTTATATTGTAATGAAATCAAACAAATAGATTTGCGGCAATTCCATCTGCCAATAATTTGCCACTATTGGTGGTTTTGAGAAAATTGTCTGATTCTTCCAAATGTCTATTTAGTATGTATTGCCGGGCTTCCAATAATATTTTATTCAAAATTTCATTTCCAAAATCTTCTTTAATCCTATATAATGAAATGCCTTCTGTTGTACGTAGTGCGGTCATTATATATTCATTGATCTGCTGTTCTTTTGTAAGAATTTCGATTTCAAATGGCAGAATGTCTTTTTCAATGCTTTGTATATAAAGAGCATTGTTTGCTATATTCCATTGTCTTGAGTCGCCATTAAAAGAATGAGCTGATGGACCCAATCCAAGATAATGCTTGCCCTGCCAATAGCTGCTGTTGTGTTTGCTCCTGAAGCCTGGTTTTGCAAAATTTGATATCTCATAATGTTCAAATCCTGCATGTTGCATCCATTCCATTAACAGTTCAAAATGATGTGCCTGTTTTTCAGGATCTACTGATGAAACTTTATGTTGTCGAATCATTTTCTCTAATGCTGTTTTCGGTTCTACAGTTAGTGCATAACATGATAGATGATTAACACCAAGTGCAATTGCTTTGGATACATTATGCTGCCAATTTTCATCGGTGAGGGTGGGTGTGCCGTAAATTAAATCAATAGTAAGATTATTGAAACCTTCGGATTGAGCCAGGGTGATGCAATCCTCGGCCTGCTTAGCATTATGGGCACGATTCATCCATTGTAAGTCATTTTCAAAAAAAGATTGTACCCCAATACTCAGCCTGTTAATCCCTGCTTTTTTCCATTCCTGTAATTTTACCTTAGTAATGTCATCAGGGTTTGCTTCCAGTGTTATTTCTGCATTTGCATCAACCTTAAATATTTGCTTAATTTTATTAAGAATGGTTTCAATTTTTGCCGAAGGCAAAATAGACGGCGTGCCGCCACCAATGTATATTGTAGAAATAGTGTCTTTTAAGTAATCTCTTTGCAATTCAATTTCTTTTTCCAAAGCCGCCAAAAAGCCATCCGTATTTTGGGTAGAAGTAGAAAAGTGGAAGTTGCAATAATGGCAGGCCTTTTTGCAAAATGGAATATGAATATAGATGCCACTCATTTAAAATTTTAGGAAAATAATAGAATTCTAATACCACTTATTGTTCTGCAAAATCAATAAACAATTATGTTGCTTTGCAGCCCTTTTGTTATTGTATCAGTAGCTTTCTACTAAATTCTTATCTTGTTTGATTATTAATATGGCAAAGGTAACCAGATATAGGTGTTCGGCAGTTGTAATATTGTTTGTTTGGATTGCCATGCCATTTTTTACTAATGCGCAAAGCAATTATTTGTTGCAGGTAAATTACCTTGATTCAAACGTTAATAATGCAAGAGAAAATGCAGCCCTTCAAACCCTTTTTAATAGCAAAGCAGAATGTGATGCATATATTGTTAAACTGATCGCTAATCTTCTCACTAAGGGTTTTATTACTGCATCATTAGACAGTATTTATCATACCCCAAATAATTGTGTTATTCAAATTTTTTTAGGTCAGCAATATCAATCTTTGCAACTAACTATTCGTCCGCAAGACTTATTAATAATGCAGGATGTGTTACCAAAAAATAAACTCCAGCAAATAAGTACCATCAATTTTTCGGCATACCCTGATATGGCTGAAAAGGTGCTGGATTATTTTGAAGAAAAGGGATATCCATTTGCAAAAGTAAACCTTGACAGCTTAGAGATTATTGACAATAAAATCCTGGGCATATTACAAATTGATAAAGGGTTTCCATATCGCATAGATAGTATCCGGCTAATTGGTCCGGCTAAAATTTCTGATAATTTTATGCACCGCTACCTCAATATAGAAAGAGGATCTCCATACAGTAAAAAGAAACTAAATAAAATTAATCAACGATTACTAGAGTTGCCGTATTTGCAGCAATCTAATCCTTGGGACATTGCTATGCTTAACACGGGTAGTATTGTCAATTTATATCTGCAACCCCGTCGTAGTAATCAGGTAAATGTTTTGGCAGGATTTCTACCAGCTAATCAGCAATTGGGAGGAAAGTTATTGTTCACCATAGATGCAAATCTAAAATTACAAAATGCATTTAGCAGCGGTGAATCTTTGGGTTTGGTATGGCAACAAATACAACCAAAATCTCCACGAATAAATTTGCAATATACACAGCCTTATATGTTTAATTCTCCTTTTGGAATTGATTTCCTGTTCGATCTTTTAAAAAAGGATTCAGCATTTCTCAATATTAACGGACAGTTGGGCTTACTTTATATGCTTTCTCCCACTCAAACCGGAAAGATTATTATTCAAAGTCAACGAACCAATATTTTAGATACGGATACCAATTTTGTAAAGTTGAGCAAAAGACTTCCCCATGTTGCTGATGTAAGTTCAGTTAACCTGGGGGTAGATTATGAACTAAGTAATACTGATTATAAGTTTAATCCCCGGAGTGGAATCGAAATTAATTTTTCTGCACTTGCAGGAAATAAAACAATCAAAAAGAACAATGCAATAGTGCAGATAAAAGATACTTCGTTTGATTATGATAATCTTTATGATTCTATAAAGTTGAAAACATATCAGTTCAGGTTCAAATTAAAAGTATCAAAGTATTTTAAAACCGGCAAACAAACTGTCATTAAAACGGCCTTTAATGCAGGATTATATCAAAGTCCGCAGTTGTATAATAATGATTTGTTTCAGATAGGTGGTTATAAAACTCTTCGAGGGTTTGACGAGGAAGGTATTTATGCAAACCAATACTTAATCGGGTCATTAGAATATCGATATCTCTTGTCACAAAATTCAAATTTTTTTGCTTTCACCGACTTTGGGTGGTCTGGTAATAAATTGATTTCCCAATCTTATAATTATTTGGGAGCAGGCCTTGGGATTTCATTTGAAACAAAAGGTGGAATATTTAATCTTAGCTATGCCGTAGGTAAAAGAAATGATCTCAACTTTGATATTAAGCAATCAAAAATTCACTTTGGGTTTGTTAGCATTTTTTAGTATTTCTTTCTACTTACTTACAGTATCTGATTAGTCCTATTATTACTTTCCTATTTTTGCGATTCTTGAAAAGCACTTTATTAATATTATTTTTTTGTTTTCTTTTTCCGGTAGCCTATGGACAGACCGACACAAATAATTTACAAAATTCTGCAGATACAGCAGTAAACATTATCCTCCATTCAAAAAATGCTTCCCGTAACCGTCTTCGCGATTCTTCAATTATTTATGGTGTCAATGATTCTGTTGTAAAAATTAAGAGTATTGTTGACACATTATCATCTAAATTAAATAATTCGTCAAGCAAAGAGTCGGCTTTGTTGTTAAGACATCCCCTGGATTCAATATATCTAAAATTATTAGATAACCCATTTTTCCGGTCAAAACAGAAACCAATCTACCTTGTAATTAATGAAAGAATTAAAACATCAAAAGATGAAATGTTTTATATTTTATTGGCCATCATATTTTTTCTAGCTTTAATTAAGCTAGGTTTTAGTAGATACTTCAATAATATTTTTCATCAGTTATTCCAACCCTCGTTTAGACAAAAACAAACCCGGGAACAATTATCGCAGAATAATTTTCCCTCTCTATTGTTAAACTTATTCTTTATTTTAACGGGTGGTGCATTTATAGCATTGGTAATGCAATATTATAATTTAATAAAATCCGATTTTGCAATAACAATTACCTATTCTACTACTATATTGTTATTATTATATATAGGCAAATTCCTGCTTTTAACCTTTGCAGGTTGGGTTTTTAATGCAAAAGAGGCTACTGAAACGTATATTTTCATTGTTTTTCTTATTAATAAGATTTTAGGAATAATACTCCTCCCCATTACTTTTATATTAGCCTTTTCTACTACAGGTATTGTTACGGTTACATTAACACTGGCATTTATGGTCATTTTATTGCTTTTTATTTACAGATATGCCGCTGCATTAGGTCCTGTGCGTAAAGAGATAAAAATAAGTATTCTTCATTTTATATTATATGTTTTAGCTTTCGAAATCATACCTCTTTTGCTCATTTACAAGACATTGGTCAATTATTTGGTAAAGAGTGCTTAATTTTGCGCAAAATTAGCTTTCTAGCAATGGTTAAAAACGGGGCAGTATCCGGCAATACCGGCAAAATGACGATGAGAATCCTTATAACTCAACCTAAACCAGAAAATGACAAGTCTCCTTATTACGAGCTTGCCAAAAAATACAATGTAGATCTTGTATTTCACCCGTTTATTAAACTGGAAGGCATAGCAGCAAAGGAATTTAGAAGACAAAAGATTGATATTTCACACTATACGGCTGTGATTTTCACCAGTCGAAATGCTATAGATCATTTCTTTAGAATTTGTGATGAGATGAAAATTAGCATTAGTCAGGACATGAAGTATTTCTGTATTACAGAATCAGTAGCCCTTTATCTTCAAAAGTTTATTCTGTATAGAAAAAGAAAAGTTTTTTATGGCGCAGACGGCACCAATAAAAGCATGTTTGATGTTATCAATAAGCACAAAGAAAATGAAAGGTTTCTCTATGTATGTAGCGAAAACCAACAGGACAATGAAATTGTAAATTGGTTAAAAAACAATAAATGTGAAATAGCGCTTGGCTTTATGTATAGAACTATCAGTAATGATATTGGAGCTATTATGAAGGTTAGTTATGATGTAATTTGTTTTTTCACACCGAGCGGGGTCAAAAGTCTTTTTGATAATGTACCAGCTTATAAACAGCAAAAAACATTAATTGGAGCATTTGGGAGCAATACAGGCAAAGCTGTTGAGGAGTCAGGATTGAGTCTTCAGATCAAAGCTCCTGCTCCACAAACACCAAGTATGGTAGCAGCTTTGGAGCATTATCTTTCTGTTGCCAAAAAGAAGTGAAATATGATTTCATTTATAGAAAAGCAGGTTTTAAACCTGCTTTTTATTTTTACAAATTTTTACCATCAAATTTATTTTAGAAATGAACAAGGCTGTTATTCTTGCTAATTCAATTAGATAAAATGACCCACAAACATACAAACCTGCTTATAAATGAATCAAGCCCCTACTTGTTGCAGCATGCACATAACCCTGTACAGTGGAGGCCTTGGGGCCACGAAGCTTTGGATGCTGCACAAAGGGAAGATAAACCTATAATAGTAAGCATCGGTTATGCAGCATGCCATTGGTGCCATGTTATGGAAAGAGAAAGTTTTGAAAATGAGGAGACAGCAAAACTTATGAATGAAAATTTCATTAACATAAAAATTGACAGGGAAGAGCGTCCCGACATAGATCATATTTACATGGATGCTGTACAAGCTATGACCGGAAGCGGAGGGTGGCCGCTAAATGTGTTTCTAATGCCTGATGGTAAGCCCTTTTTTGGAGGTACTTATTTTCCACCGGTGAGTGCCCATAACAGAAATAGTTGGACTGAAATATTAAATGCTGTAAAAGATGCTTACAGTAAAAGGAAAACAGAATTGGAAAGTCAGGCAGAAAACTTAACCGAATATTTAAAAAATTCAAGCACCTTTCAATCAAACAATAGTAATGATGAAACGCTATTTTCTAGAAACTCTATAGAAATTATAACAGGTAATTTGATGAAAAATGCAGATAAAGTGTGGGGTGGCTTTGGTGGTGCGCCTAAATTTCCTCAAACTTTTTCTATTCAGTATTTATTAAGAAATTATTATTTCACCAAAAATGAGGAAAGTCTAAAACAAGCACTTCTAAGTCTTGATAAAATGATTAATGGTGGCATCTACGATCATTTAGCAGGAGGCATTGCTAGATACAGTACAGATGAGACATGGTTTGCACCACATTTTGAAAAAATGCTTTATGATAATGCACTACTAATAAACGTCTTGGCCGAGGCATACCAACTAACAAAATTAGAACGCTTTAAAGAAAAATTAGAAGAAACCTTAGGCTTTGTAAAACGGGAGTTAACAGATACGAACGGAGCTTTTTATAGTGCAATAGATGCTGATAGCGAAGGCTTAGAAGGAAAATATTACACCTGGACCAAATCAGAAATTGAAACAATTTTAGATGAAGATGCAGCAATTTTTTGCGAATTCTTTGGTGTTTTAGAAGAGGGAAATTGGGAATCTACAAACATATTACATGTCAAAACTTCACTAGTACAGTTTGCAGAAGAGAAAAAACTAAATTATAATTTGGTTCAGGAAAAAATAAGTGAAAGCAAAGCAAAACTGTTATACCATAGAGAAAAAAGGACAAGACCCATATTGGATGACAAAATAATACTAGGATGGAATGCTTTAATGATAATTGCATATTGTAAGGCTTACGCTGCCACAGGTATTCAGGAATACAAACTTCTGGCAGTTAAAAATATTGATTTTCTTGAAAAATTCCTTTGCAATGCTGCTACGCTTCAATGGTACCATACTTATAAAGACGGTATAGCAAAATACCCTGCTTTTTTAGATGATTATGCCTTCCTGATTAGCGCCTATATTCATTTGCAGGAAGTTACCGGTAATGAAAAATATCTTACAAATGCAAAGGCTTTGACAATTCATGTAATGGAACACTTTAGTGATAATGATTCTGGCATTTTTTATTATACAGGCATAACCCAACAAGACCTTATTTTAAGAAAAAAGGAAATTTATGATGGAGCAATTCCTTCAGGAAATGCAATATTGGCAAATAATTTTCACTACCTTTCAATTATCTTCAACATAGAAGAATGGAAAAATTATTCGATTAAAATGTTAAAAAATGTAATTAACAACACAATCAAATATCCATCATCATTTGGGAATTGGGCTTGTTTATATCAGGAATTGGTTTTGGGAGTACCAGAAATTATTATGACAGGTAAGTTTATGGATAACAATTTAAAAGAATTATTATTTCAATATATACCAGGCAGAATTCTACAGGTTTCGAAGGTTCATAAAGTAGGGTTTCCCTTATTGGATTCAAAAAGTTTTTCGGACGATAAATTGATTTATGTGTGTAAAAATAATACCTGTTATAAGCCTGTAAATACTGTTGAGGAAATAAAAACTTTGTTAAAATAAATATTTTTTACAAAAAACGATTATAAATTGTGCTTCTAAAATATCTAATAACACCATAATAATTTTTTGCCAATCGAATAAATCTACAACAACATTATTTCAAAAGAAGCCGTTAATAGTTGGGTTTCCAACCTCTAAAAAAGTAAACGGCTTAGATGTTTCTGATACAATATAAAAAGTTTTGTATCGTTTTAGAATCATGTTAGTATTGCTACCTCATAAGAATTATTAGTGGCAACTAAACTTTTTGGAATAAAATATTTTGTTACATTTGCTTTATACCTATTAATCGTTACAAGAGAATGAGAAGTCAACTGTTTACTTTAGCAGCATTAACCACCCTTGCTTTTGGCACTGTGAGTTGTGGAAAAAGTGGAAGCAAGGCTAAAGGTGTGCCTGACAATGGTCAACTTATGGGGGCATCATATCCTAGTGCCATTGGCATGACTAAACCATTTGGAATGGTCTATGTTCCACCCGGTACTTTCCACATGGGACCAAGTGATGAAGATGTTAATTTTAACTTCACTGCCCGTAATAAGCAAGTTTCTATAAACGGATTTTGGATGGATGCAACAGAAATTACAAACAATGAATATCGTCAATTCGTTTGGTGGGTTAGAGATTCTTTGGCAGCTAAGGAGCTTAACTACGGTAAAGATATTGATGGTACTTTTGTAGTGGATTGGAAAAAAGTACCAACTATAAAGTGGGGCGATAAATCTACTTTGGAAAAAATTTCAAAGCTAACCCTCACTCCTGATAATAGACTATATGGCAGAAATGGTATTGATCCTGATAAAATTGAGTATCAATACGAAAGTTTCAACTATAAAGATGCTGCAAAACTTGAGAACAAGGGTAAACCAAGAAAGGACTTTATAGTTAAATACCCACAAAAAGTTTATCCCGATACATTGGTTTGGATGAGAGATTTCTCCTATTCATATAATGAACCAATGACCAAGAGATATTTTAATCATCCTTCTTTCAATAATTATCCAACAGTTGGTGTTAACTGGAAACAAGCCATTGCTTTTTGCAGATGGAGAACCAATTACATGAATAGTTTCCTTGAGAAAAAGAAGAAGGCAATAGAAAGTGATTTTCGTTTGCCAACAGAGGCCGAATGGGAATATGCTGCAAGAGGTGGTCGTACACAGTCTCCTTATCCATGGGGTGGACCCTACTTAAGAAATAGAAAAGGATGCTTATTGGCAAACTTTAAACCCGGCCGTGGCAACTATCCGGAAGACGGCGGATTTTATACTGTTAGGGCAGATGCTTATTGGCCCAATGATTATGGTCTTTACAATATGGCCGGTAACGTTTCAGAATGGACCAATTCATTGTATTATGAGGGAGCATATAATTTTCAACATGACATGAACCCCGATATACGTTGGGAAGCTAAAGAATCAGATCCTCCACGTATGAAACGTAAAGTGGTAAGAGGGGGTAGTTGGAAAGATGTTGGTTATTACCTTCAGGTTAGTACAAGAAATTATGAATATCAGGATACAGCAAAATCTTACATTGGTTTTCGTTGTGTAATTGATTTGCCGGCTAGTGGCCCAAGACGTTAATTCATAAAGTGCCTATTAAAAAATTTTAAATTTCATTTATTTAAATAAATTGGTACAGAAACAATGTAATTGATTCTGTACCAAATTGGTATTATTCTATAAAAATTCCCGTAAACAAAAACAAAAATTAAAAAATGGCAGTTGCAATTCCATCAAAAGTTAGCAAAGTAGTTGACATCTTCGTATCTATCGCTGCAGCAGGCGTAATATGGGGAGCACTTCAAAAAATTCTTCATACTCCAAGTGCCGACTTATGGCTTAAGATTGGCTTGGGTACAGAAGCTGTGGTGTTTCTGACTTATGGTATATTATATATGATATACCCCGCAGTATCAGACCCGGAAATGGATGAAGTGTTGACAAAAGAAGAAAAAGAAGCTAGTAAAGGCACTAACCCTGCTTTAAAAACGATGGAAAAAATGTTGGCAGAAGCAGACATTACTCCAGCAAGCCTGACTAAACTTGGTGCAGGTTTTCAAAAATTGGGTACAACAGTTACTAATATGAGTGATGTAGGTGATATTGTAAAGGCAACGGGTGATTATACGCAGAAAACACAAGCTGCTTCAGCTGCCCTTGATAAAGTGAAAGATGCTTATACAAGCACTGCCAATTCGCTTGCATCTTTCAATGAAGCAAGTGAGAGTACCAAATTGTTCCATGGGCAAGTGCAGGTTTTGACTAAAAACCTTTCTTCGCTGAATACAATTTATGAATTGGAACTGCAGGAGAGCAATAACCACCTGAAAGCACTAAATAACTTCTACGGAAAACTTGCACAAACATCGCAGGCTATGGAAGGAAGTGTAGAAGATGCTAAGAAGGCACAAGAGCAAATCGGCAAACTTGCATCCAACCTTGGTAGATTGAACCAGGTATATGGCAATATGTTGAGTGCAATGCAGGGAAGATAATATCTCTGTTAGTTTTAGTAAACCTGATTCCAAATTTTATTTAAATCTATAACCAACCATGGCTTTACCTAAAGAGCCCCGGCAGAAGATGATTAACCTGATGTACCTGGTGTTAACAGCCTTGTTAGCACTAAACGTTTCATCAGAAATCTTAAATGCCTTCAAAACCGTGAATAATAGCTTGATGAATGCCAATGGTATCATTGATGCTAAAAATAAAAGTGTATTTGCTTCCTTCGAAGCTAAACTTCAAGACCCAAAAACCTCTGACAAAGCAGCTTTGTGGAAACCCAAAGCGGATGCTGCAGGTAAACTTGCAGATGACATGACTGCCTATATTGAAGGCCTTAAACTAGAACTGATGAAAGAGGCTGGACAGTTAGTGCCGGGCGGACCTTTCAAAGAGGATAACCTTGATGCGGCGACCCGTTTGTTTTTAGAGCAACCCAAAGGCAAAGGGAAGGAGTTTTTGGATAAACTGACACAATATAAAAATGCATTACTGGATGTAGACCCTTCAGTAAGGGCTGAATTCGAAAAAGCCCTGCCTATTGATCTGATGCCACCAAAAACTAATACAGAGGCTGGTAAAGGCAACTGGGCTTACGGATATTTTCACATGACACCAACAATTGCAGGTATAACCATGCTAAGTAAGTTTGAGAATGATGTTAAAAATTCTGAAGCTTTAGTTGTTGATTTCATTCATAAAAAAATTGGTGAAGTAGTAGTAGTTTATGATGAGTTTCAGGCTTTTGCCGGTACAAATTCACAATACTTAATGCCCGGACAAGAACTTGTAATTACTGCAGGTGTTGGAGCTTTTAGTAAAGCAGCAAGACCTTCTATATCAATTGATGGATCTGGAGTTGCTTTAAATGCCCAAGGTGCAGCAGAATATAAAACCAAAGTTGGGGGACCAGGAAATTATTCTAAAACTGTAAATATTACTTTCCTTAAACCGGATGGAACTCCAACTTCTTTAACTAAGAAAGTTGAATATTCTGTAGGTTCACCAACGGGTGCAAGTGTAAGTGCAGATGCTGTAAAAGTATTATATATTGGATTAGAAAATCCACTTACTATCCTTGGTGGCTCGGCCGGTGATGAAAAAACTAGTGCAAGTATGGATAACGGAAATCTGCGTAAAACAGGTTCTGGCAAATATATTGCAACAGTAAATTCTCCTGGTAAAGCAACAATCAATGTAACAGTTGAAGGTAAAACTACCCCATTCGAATTTAGGGTGAAGAGAGTACCGGATCCTGTTGCAAAAATTGGTCAAAGTGCTGGTGGTAGAATACCTGCAAATAATATTAAAGCTCAACAGGGTGTACGTGCCGATTTGGAAAATTTTGTATTTGAGGGTGTAAAGTTTGATATTGTATCCTATGTTGTGTATGCAACAGGTGCAGGATTTTCTGAAAACCCTGGAATTTCTCAAAATGGAGGTGCTTTTTTTAACGAGAATTCAAAAAGAATTTTGGAAAAATGCCGTCCTGGTTCAACAGTTGTAATTGATGAAGTAAAGGCAAGGGGTCCGGGTGGTGATACAAGAGTTTTGCCTCCAATGGCATTTAACTTATTCTAATAAAAATTGTGGTCATGAATACGAGAAGAATAAAAACCGTGATGTTGGTACTTGCTACTTTTATAGTTGTAAGTCAGCTGGAAGCACAGAAGAAAAAGGGCGGAGCCCGTTCTTCAAGCAGCCGTTCCGGATATGGAAGTACCGGTGGCAGTGGTTATGGCACAAGTGGTAGTGGCTATGGCACTCCTGCAAATACCACAACAACTCCTGCAAGTGGTTCCTCTACAAGTGGCGGAAGCGGATATGGAACATCTGGTGGAAGTGGATATGGAACAAGCGGAAGTGGTTACGGAACTAATAATGGTAAAGCTGCTGCCGCCGCACCTGCAGCTCAGGTAAACCAAAACCTCCCAATTAAGCTCATCAAGAGCAGTGGTAGTGGAATTGGTGATTCTGTTGCTCCTTCTCTAAGAAATGATGCAGCTATTGACCGTCAATTGGTTAAAGACAGAAATCCTTTGGTTTATGAACATATTCGTGAAGATGATGCTGTTTATAGACAAAGAGTTTGGAGGGAAATTGACACACGTGAAAAAATGAATCTCCCATTCCGTAATGCTGCAAATGAAGATAACGGAAACCAAAGATTCATTTCAATACTTTTCAATTCCATTCAATCTGGGGAAGTTACCGTTTTTAATGGTGAAGATGACCGCTTTACAACTCCTATGACCAAGGAAGAAGTATCTAAAACAATAACGGGTGGTTTAGATACAGTTCCGGTTACAAATATGGAAGGTGAAGTAGTAAGTTATGAGGCAAGGCAAAGAATGATTGAACCCGATTCTATTTATAGATTTAGATTAAAAGAAGAGTGGATATTTGACAAGGAATCTTCGAGAATGTTTGTTAGAATATTAGGGATTGCGCCAATTATGATGCAGTATACTTCTACAGGTATACCTGTAGGCGATCGTATATTATTTTGGGCTTATTATCCTGACCTTAGACCAACATTGGCTAAGTATGAAGTTTTTAATGGTAAAAACTTTGCCGGTCGTATGAGTTGGGAAGAATTGTTTGAAAGTAGATTCTTCAGTAGTTATATTACAAAATCATCACTTGATAATCCTTACGACAGAAGTCTTAAAGAGTATATAAAAGACCCATTATTCAGATTATTAGAAGGTGAAAATATAAAAGAAAAAATATTCAATTACGAACAGGATTTATGGTCTTATTAAGTTATGTTGATTATTGTAAGTGGGCTGTTTCTAAAAGAAGCAGCCCACTTTTATTTAATGCAATGAGTAATAAATAATAAATCTATATACTAATTATTGTTATAATCTATAATATTTTCGACTAAAGGTTTTTTAAATAAACAAAAGAATATTCTTACAATAATAATAGAAACGTAAAGTAAATTACAAAAATATATATACACCTACATATTATAAGTTGATATTCTTATAGATAAATAATTTTTGTTAAGTTCAAATAATTGCAGCTTATTCTATTAAAAAGGGAAAAGTCTTTATAAATAGTTAAATAATAACCTTAAATTTTTTATTTACTTAAA
>JANPGE010000280.1:0-13281 GCA_031423805.1 Segetibacter sp.
TGCGCATAAGATTTGATTGTATTTAGCGCAGCATCTATTTTGACTTTTGTAAGTTTTGGATCTTTATAAAACGGTGTAGCCAATTCGCCTGCAGATTTTGGATCTTCGGCAGTTTTGCCATTACCATACATATCTACACACATGGCTATGTAACCTAATTCGGCAAGTTGTTTTGCGCGGGTTCTAACATAATCACCTAATCCCCACCACTCGGGTATAATTAGAACAACCGGACGTTTGCCCTCTTTGTTAGCATCATAAGTTATAAAACCAAAACTCGTAGTTGTATCGGATTTGTACGTTACAGCTTCCTCTTTTATGTTGAAGGATTTCACGGAATCTGTTTTGGCAGTTTCTGTTGTAGAGGTCGGATTGCCGCAAGATGTTAATGACATATAGGTAAAGATTGAGACGTAAAAAAAGATGCTTTTGTACATTTTCATTTTAGATAAATTTTGGGTGAAGTTATCATAACAGTTTATAATAATTCTATTTTTAAAAAGTGATTTTACATGGTAAAAACAAATGATTGATTGTTATTGTTTTCCAAAATGGGAAAAAAATATGAAGAGACGTACTTTTGATTAACCATATTAATGTTAGGTTTTATCACTAGATGTCAATTATTTTTCTTTAATCATTAATTCTTTATAGCCATAGGTATTATCTGTTTCTCTGCTGAAAATTAAATCCGGCATTATGCCCAATACCACTTCGGCAGTAGTATAAATTACTGATCCTTCTTTAAGATGTCCACCAATTGTTTTGCCTGTGCTATCGCTTATGGATATGTGTAAATGACTTCCTGATATTGCAAGAGTACCTGTAAGTGAAACCATTTCAAAATGGCCATGTAGAGTATCTGCGTTTGGCTTATTTGCATAACGAATAGTGGCTTGCTTCAGGCTACCTACACAGGTTATTATGCATGCAGCCTTTATTTTGTTCATATTGATAAATGCATCCAGTTGCATTTTTAAATCATCGCCTGGTTTTAATCTAAGAGTTATTGCTTTTATTTTTGAAAAAATGGGATCAATATTTTGCGAGTGCATTTTTGTAGGAATTGAAAATAATAAAATGAATAAGAGGGAAAAATTAATGATTTTCATAAGAAAGTAAAATTAGCTACAAGTTAATACTCTACACAACTAAAAAATTTAAAACTTAAGTTGGAATGATTATTTTATTATTCAATAAAACATCTTTTAACTTTTAAATTGTAAGCTTATGTTACGCTGGACAGTAATATTTTTAGTTGTCGCTATAATTGCGGCTGTATTTGGTTTTGGTGGCATTGCGGCTAGTGCAGCAGGTATTGCCAAAATTTTGTTTTTCATTTTCATAGTATTATTTCTTTTGTCGCTGATAGCGGGAAAAAGATCAGTTTAATGGGGAAGAATAAAAATGCTAATCAAGGGTTCATTATGTATTTTTTTGTGCCGTTAGGCACAGGATGTCGGTAACAGGCAAAACCAATCACCAATTAAAAGTCCCGTAGGGACGATATGTGTTTGGAAAACCATTTGGCAAACCTGTCCGTCCGGTCAGGGGGCATTTCGTCCCGCCTTGTCGGGACTTTAAAACCAAATAAAAATTTGGCTCTCTATCGACATTTCATGCCTAATTGCACTTTCAACCCTTTATTAGCATTAATAATTAAACTGTATAAATAAAATGCCAATGAAATATTGTTCATTGGCATTTATACATTTTAGAATTTTAATTTTGTGCTTTGAAAATAGTGATTGCTTAAAATAACTAATTGAATTTCAGCATTTTAATTGCTTTAATTGTATCAACTGTCTTTATAGCAATTTCTTTTGGATTTTTTGATAATATAGCAGTGCCTACTTGTACTAAAGATGTTGCTATATTGATTGCATCCTGAACTGCAAGAGCTTTTTTAACTGCTTTTTTAACTGATTTTGTAATGTCCTCTAATTCAGAAAGCGAATTTTTTACATCATCAAATACCATTGAAGTCCCTAACATATTTATATCACCTGAAAATTGTAGCAGGTTCACTTGTGTATCATACAACTCATTTCGTTGAACATTTGAAAAACTGCTTCTGTTTTTCTCAATATAGTCGCCTATAGCATTTGCCATATCATGAAAATAATCTGACAATTTAAAGACGTCTTCGGTATCAGGATTTATCATATAGTCTGGTATTATTTCATATTTATTGTTTTACACTGGCAGCCAGGCTTTGTATATCATCAGCATATCTTTTTGCCAGGTTTTTTAAGCTTTTGTCTTGTAAATGTTCTCGTTGCAAATAAATTTGATGATGTCCATCTTTAACTTTACTTATTAAGGACACATAGCAATCAAGTAAACTAACATGATGTAGGTAATATTTCCTTTCATTAATAAATTGTAAAACAATCATCTGCTTCAAACTATTATCGTTTACAGAATTATCTAGCTGCTGCTTTAGGTTGGTTTCATGTTTTTCATAATCAATTCTAAGCTGTGTTCTTAATCTATTGTTTAATAAGTAAATAAAAGTATCCATTAAATCTCCAAAAACCGGATCAGCTTGCTCAATGTATTTTTTAAACTCACTTTTTCTGTAAAATGATGTAGCAATTGTGGCCAAAAAATTCCCCGATTTGGAAATGATGGCCGTTTGTTGATCGTTCAGCTTTAACAATGGATTGCTTTGCAATGCACCCGATAATCCGGAAGCATCATAAATAAATTGTTGGTTGTTACTTAATTGTTCAATAGCCCTTAGGTAGGCTATAATAGTAGAATTAATTTGCCAGATGGCGCTGTCTGCTTTAGAGGCTATTTGAATACAGTTGCAATTGTATTGTGTATCTATTACACCTTTGCGCATTTGTTGCAGATTACAATCCCTATTACAATATTCATTAAAGCTATATTGTAGATGATCAATTTTTTGGAGAGAATTAATAGATGTAGAGGAATATTCCTTTATTTCTTTTAAAGAAAGGCAACCGGAGCATATCCCAATTGTCATCAAACTCAATAGCAGGAATTGTATTTTCACAGTAGTTAGTTTTTGGTGAAAAAATTTTCCAACATAAAGTTAGGAATAAAAATTAGGTAAGCGTAATTAAGGATTTTGAGTATTGATATTGAACTTCCAAACCTATTTCATATTAAAGCGTTAATCAGTTGCAAGACTATTAAAATTTATTTAAGTCATATTTAATGATAATATTCACACTATGTGTATAATGTTAGTACGGAATTTGAAGGGTGTATATTTATATTAGCATAATAATAAAAGAAAATTAGTCAGTTTAAAAAACATTTTAAAACTTAAAACCCAATTTAAATTTTGACAGAAAAAATCATCAATTTAGAAACAGTTAATCCCATTGATTTTTTTGGTGTAAACAATGGAAAACTGGACCTTTTGAAAAAGAAATTTCCTCTGCTTAAAATTCTCAGCCGTGGCACACAGATAAAATTGAGTGGGGCTCCGGAACAAATTGAAACAGCGAGAGAGAAAATCGACCTTATTCTTCAATACCTGGAAAGGAACGGAAACTTAAGCGAAAACTATTTTGAACAAATTTTAGGTGGTGACGATGCAGAAGTTATTGACAACTTTGTAGAACGCAACCCCAATGACATTCTTGTATTTGGCCCTAATGGCAAAACGGTAAGGGCACGAACGGCTAACCAAAAAAGAATGGTTACAGCAGCGGATAAAAATGATATTGTTTTTGCAATAGGACCTGCAGGTACCGGTAAAACATATACAGCAGTAGCTTTGGCTGTAAGAGCTTTAAAAAACAAAGTTGTAAAGAAAATTATTCTTACAAGACCTGCAGTAGAGGCAGGCGAGAATCTTGGTTTTCTTCCCGGAGACCTAAAGGAAAAAATAGACCCTTATCTAAGGCCGCTTTATGATGCATTGGACGACATGATACCCGCCGATAAGCTTGGCTATTATATGAGTACAAGAACTATAGAAATTGCCCCACTTGCCTATATGCGTGGCCGTACATTAGATAATGCATTTATTATTTTAGATGAAGCACAAAATACAAATGATCTTCAGTTGAAAATGTTTTTAACACGTATAGGTGCAAATGCTAAAGCCATTATAACCGGCGACCCTACGCAAGTAGATTTGCCAAAAAATCAAAGAAGTGGTTTGGAGAAAGCAAGCCGGATACTTAAAAATATTGATGGCATATCACATATTGAATTGGATGAAGAAGATGTGGTAAGACATAGATTGGTAAAAGCTATCATTAGAGCGTATGATAAGGAGCATCAGCATGAACAGGTTCATGGGTTTCAAGTGACTCCGAGGTAGAAAATTTTGTTTTTTATTTAAAGAACCCCTTTTGCATTAGTTTGATAATTTACAGATTATCTTACAGATGTGATTGGGGTTTTTTTCTTAGGTTGTGGTTAAATTTGAATAAATTTTATGAACTCATTTGGCAGAATATTCAGGATACAAATATTTGGTGAATCTCACGGAGAGGAGGTTGGGGTTATCATAGATGGTTGTCCGTCAGGGTTAGTGTTGTCGGTCGAAGATTTTGAGGTAGAAATGAACCGTAGAAAAGGAGGGACTAAAGGAACAACCCCACGTACTGAAGATGATATACCATTATTCAAAAGTGGTTTATTCAAGGGTAAGACAACAGGCTCACCATTAATCATATTATTCCCAAATAAAAATACCCGTTCTGTAGACTATGAAAAGCAGCGTGAAGTACCACGACCCGGACATGCAGATTGGGTAGCCTCAAAAAAATTTGGTGGCTTTGAGGATTATAGAGGTGGGGGTCATTTTAGCGGCCGGTTAACAGTTTGTCTTGTGGCCGCTGGAGTTGTAGCAAAAGAATTAATTGCAAAATCAGGAAATGATAACAATAAAATAAAAATTACTGCTCAAATAAAAGAGATAGGAGGAGAGGAGGATGTAGAAAAGGGTTTACAAAAAGCAATAGATGCAAAAGACTCGGTTGGTGGCATAGTGGAATGTATTGTGAGTGGACTGCCTGTCGGTTTGGGTGAGCCTTTTTTTGACTCTGTTGAATCGTTGATAAGCCACGCCGTATTTTCAATACCTGCTATAAAAGGTATAGAGTTTGGGGTTGGATTTGCGGCTGCTAAGATGTTTGGCAGTAGTCATAATGATGCGATTATTAATTCTGATGGACGTACAGCAACAAATCATGCAGGTGGTGTGGTTGGCGGTATAACTAATGGAAATGATCTGGTATTCAGGGTTGCGGTTAAACCCACTTCATCTACACCAAAAGAACAGCAAACGCTAAATATAGCTACAGGAAATGTGGAGCAGTTCTCGGTTAGAGGGAGGCATGACTTGTGTATAGCGCTAAGGGTGCCTGTAGTACTTGAGGCTGTTACAGCTTTGGTATTGGCTGATTTGCTCATGCTTGAAAATAAAATTCCCCGTATTATTTTATCATAAAAACCAAACAAAATGCAAGAAGTTATTTATCACCTCACAACATTAGATCAATGGGAACGTGCACAGGATATCGGCTTTTATGAGCCGGAAGGGTTTCCTGAAGAAGGCTTTATTCATTGTGCAACAGAAAAACAGGTTGATGGAGTTTTGGAAAGATATTTTGCAAGACATGAAAACCTTATCAAGCTGATAATTGACCCATTACGCCTGACCCATAAGCTTCAATATGATATGAGTGAATCACTTCAGGAAGAATTTCCACATATTTACGGCCCTTTAAATATTGAGGCTGTAGTACAGATTATATTCCTGGATCCAATATCTTCAGAAAAGTAAACTGTTTATTTTTCCTTTAGAAATTTAATGGGATTTAAAACTGGTGTAACACTTCTGAGTGTAGAAATTTTTTGCCATAAATATTAATTGAATTACTACAATTGGTGGCATTCTTTTTTATTGTTAATAATAATCTATTAATAAATGATAGATATTTTATTAACCAATAAAAATTTAAAACTACCACTATGGCAAAAGCTACAAACGGTGTCTCTGCATCTAAAAGTACTCCCAAAAAAGCAGCGACTTCCGTAAAAAATGGAACCATGAATTCCGCATCCGGTAAAAAAAATACTCAAAGTAAATCACCCGATAATGAAGTAAAGGGAAATTCTAAAGAAAGGAATAGTCAACTTACAAGCTTATTTGTTGACTCATTAAAAGATATTTATTGGGCAGAAAAAGCATTAACCAAGGCTTTGCCTAAAATGGCAAAAGCATCTACATCTGATGATTTACGTTCAGCATTTCAGGATCATTTAACAGAAACCCAAACTCAGATCGAAAGATTAGAAAGTGTTTTTGAAATCATTGGACAAAAGGCACAAGCAAAAAAATGTGAAGCAATGGCAGGCTTAACCAAGGAAGCAGAAGAAATGATTTCAGCAACAGAAAAAGGTTCTGAGACAAGAGATGTAGCTTTAATTATGGCTGCACAAAAAGTTGAGCATTATGAAATTGCAACCTATGGAAGCTTAGCTACATTAGCTGCTCAATTAGGGTATGCTGATGCTAAGGAATTACTGGGACAGACATTGGAGGAAGAAAAAAATGCTGATACTTTACTTACTGAAATTGCAGTAAGTCATGTAAATGAAGAGGCTGAAGCAGAGTAATAAAAAGATTTTATAAATAGATTTAGATTCATTTTATATTTAAGGTTCTTTTCTTTAAGAATAAAGCAATGAGAATCGCATTATGTTAGTGCTTCTCCTAAATGAATCAGAATAAAAGAGACTGTCTCATTGGTTTTGAGACAGTCTCTTTTATTGTACTGTATTTTAAGGGCCTAAAAACGATCTACAATAATAATCCGCTTAAAAATATATAGGCTACACTAAAATAAATTATTAAACCGGTTACATCTACCAACGTTGCTACAAAGGGTGCCGAAGACACTGCAGGATCTGCCCCTAAGCGTTTTAATAACATAGGAAGCATAGACCCACTAAGGGTTCCCCACAATACAACACCTATTAATGAGACACCAACGGTAAGGCCTACAAAAAACCAATGTGGTCCATAAATATGTGTAAATTGTTGCCAGATTGCTACTCTTGTAAAACCAATAAAACCCAAAACTGTTCCTAACATAAGGCCGCTAAGTATTTCACGACGCAGTACCTGCCACCAATCTAATATGGTAATTTCTCCAACAGCCATGGCCTGTATTATTAGTGTAGAAGCCTGCGACCCACTGTTGCCTCCGCTGCTTATAATTAAAGGTACAAACAAAGCCAAAACAATAGCTTTTGCAATTTCATCTTCAAAATATCCCATAGCAGTAGCTGTTAGCATTTCGCCCAAAAACAATATAATCATCCATCCTACACGTTTTTTAAATAATTTAAATAAAGGCATTTCCAGATAAGGTTCATTTAGGGCAACAGTACCACCCATTTTTTGCATGTCTTCACTAAATTCTTCACTTGCAACCCATAGAATATCGTCTATGGTAATGATGCCTAACAATACATTATTATCGTCAACCACGGGAAGGGCATTTCTATTGTTCATTTTAAAAACCTGATTGGCATGTTCCTGATCGTCATTTACATGAAGGGAAATTACCCTTTCGTCCATTAACTCATTTACAAGCTTGTCGGGTGCAGCAAGAATAAATTCTTTTATTCTTAGGTCATCTATTAATTGTCCCTCTTCATTGATTACATAAATTACATCAATAGTTTCAGTACTCCTTGCATATTTACGTATTATGTCAAATACTTCTGCTACTGTATTGTGTTCGTAAACATATACATAGTCAGGTATCATTAATCTTCCTACGCTATCCTCCGGGTAGCCTAAGAGCGAAAGTGTGATTTTTCTTTCTTCAGGATCCAATAATTTGATAAGTTCTCTTAAAACTTCTTTGGGCAAATCTTCCAGAAAATCTGTTCTGTCATCAGCCTGTAGTTCATTCAGCAGTTCTGCCGTTTTGAAAGTTGTTAGTTGTGATACTATTCTTTTTTGGGTAGGAAAGTCAAGTATTTTAAAAGTACTTGCAGCCCTGTGTATTGACAGATGTGCAATTATCTGGGATTCATAATCGGGGTTTTCATTTATCAATTCAGCGACATCAGTAATATTCTGGTCGTCCAGAAATTCTCTTATTGCCATTTTATTTTCATTAGCAATTAGTTGTTCGAATTGCTCCTGAAGACTTTGCTCTTCTATATCTTCTACTTCCATGACTGCAAATTAATAAATTGTACTAAGTAGTAAATGGTAAGAATTGTAAGAAAGCAACTCTTTTTTAATCTTATAAATATTTATTTTGAATTCATCATTTATTTTATCTTCGCCTCCAACAATTTTATATGCTACTAAGAAGCCTTTACATCAACGATTCGGAAAATAAGGGAAGAGGTGTATTTACAACCCATAATATTCCTGCCAATACTGTTATTGAAGTTTCTCCGGTATTAGAGCTTACTCCTAAAGAAAGAAAGCAAATCGAAGGAACTAAGTTATTCCATTATATTTTTGAATGGGGTAAATCTAAAAGAAAAGCTGCTATGGCTTTAGGCTATGTGTCTATGTACAATCATTCGTTTGAACCCAATTGCGAATACGAAATGGACTACGAAAAGCATACAATGACTATTAGAACAATAAAACCTATTAAAAAAGGAGCGGAACTTTTTTTCAGTTATAATGGTAACCCAGATGATAAATCTCCGCTTTGGTTTAAAACAAACTAAATATTCTATCAGCCTTTAGTTAGAGAATTATTTTTATATAAACATGCTTAATGAAAATCCTGCTATAAATAATAGTGGGATTTTTTTTTGAATAATATTGAATCACCGATTCAGGTAATAGGAATTTTTGAGTTCATCATTAGTCAATCATGGTAAAGATTATTGGCGGGGTTAAATTTTTTGACAAATAAAAAAGCCACCCTAAAATTTCAGGGTGGCTTATTCATTTATGTTCAGGATCAATTAGTCTTTCACAAATTTACTTGAGATAAGTCCATCTCCGTTATTAGAACGGATCAGATAAACACCTCTTGATAATTTTGATACATCAATTGACTGTGGATTGTTTGAAACTTTTTGTTCCATTACCACTGTACCTTTTGCATCAACAATTTGTAAAACGTTTTGTTTTTTTGAAGTAAAAGGAAAGCTAATGCTCAACATATTGGTTACCGGATTAGGATAAACTTTGACAGTGCCTGATCCAACAATAGAATTAGCTTCTTTTGAAGCCGTACCCAATTGTACTTTCAGTGTATAGCAGCTTGTTGCGCTGTTTGCACCGTTGTATCCATAAACCTGCGCATAATAAGTACCTGCGGCTGCAGTGTAGCTAATACTTTCGCTTGTTGTGCTTCCATTTTGTGAAATGCCAACTTGTGTTCCTGCACTGTTCAGTAATTTAAGATCATAGTCAGCAGGAAGTGTAGTTAGTGTTGCCGTGAGTGTACCTCCTGTAGTTATTACAAACTTGTAATTGTCAACATCTGCACTTGGGCTAATAAGACCTGTAACGTTTGTATTAAATGGAAGTGTTGCAGCACCTGCTGTAGTACCATTAGTAGATACATCTAAACTGCTTTGGCAACCTGTTGTAACAGGTGTAGCTGTAGCTTTAATGGTATAACAAGTAGCGCTATTTGCTCCACTGTAACCCATTACTTTAATGTAATAAGTACCTGCTACCTGATTGGTTAGAGAAACCGTTTCAGTTGCCGTAGTTCCTGCACTTGAACCTATTTGTGTACCCGCACTATTGTAGATATACAAATCATAATCTACTCCTGATGGTCCTACAAGATTATAAACAATATTGTTTGTACCTGTAGTAGCTATGGAATAATAGTCGATATCTGTTGCAGTGCTTATAGCTGCAGAATTTGTAACACCTGAACCTATAGCCGCAGCTGTAGCCTGTGTTTCATTGGGTTCAAATGCAGTTCCACATGTAGATGCAGCAGTTGTTGTAAACTGTGCTGCTGCGGCTGTGCTTGATCCAGATGAACAGTTTGTTGTTACTCTCCAATCATACAATGAGGAAGCAGTCAAACCTGTAAGGTTAGCTGAAGTTCCTGTCTGTGCTGTAGAGAAACTTGTCCAGGTAGAAGAAGAATTCAATTTGTAGTCAACTGCATAACTTACTGCACCACTTGCTGCTGTCCAACTTACCGTTGCACTGCTTGAAGTAACGGCCGAAGATGTTAAACCGGTTGGTGCATTACATGCAGGAGGAGCTGTTGTTGTAAACTGCGCAGCTGAAGCTGTTGTAGTTCCTGAAGGGCAGGTAGCACTAACTCTCCAATCGTACAAAGAAGAAGCAGTCAAACCTGTCAGGTTAGCAGAAGTACCTGTTTGTGCTGTTGAAAAGCTTGTCCAGGTAGAAGAGGAATTTAATTTATAATCCACTGCATAACTAGATGCACCTGAAACGGCTGTCCAGCTAACTGTTGATGATGTTGAACCTGGGGTTGATGCTAATCCTGTTGGAGCAACACAAGGAGCTAATGTATTGAATTGTGCTGTTGCTGCGGCACCTGCACCAGATGCACAGGTAGCAATTACTCTCCAGTCATACAAACTTCCGGAAGCAAGACCTGTAAGGCTTGCTGTGGTTGCAGTTTGTGCTGTAGAGAAGCTAGTCCATGTAGAAGAGGAATTTAATTTGTAATCAACTGCATAACTTGTTGCGCCTGATACAGCAGTCCAGCTAAGATTTGCGCTTGTGGTTGTAACACCAGATGAAGCCAAACCAGTTGCTGTTCCACATGAAGAACCCGCAGTAATAGTAAAGTTGGTGTTAGAGATATCGAAGAAGATATTACCAACAGCTTCTATTTTAATTCTTGCAGTTGTTGTTGGCGTATTTGGTATTACCAAAGCTTCTGTACCGTCGTTTGGCGTACTTGCAGCCAACACTGTAGGGAAGGTTTGACCGCCATCAGTACTTAAAGATATTTTTACATTAGCACAACTTACCGGGGCAGCCGTGGTAGTGGCTACAGCCCAGGTAATAGTTTGTGTAGAATTGCCCGCATAAGACACAGCAGTGTTAGGTGCAGAAACTGCAAAAGGACCAGAAGCTGCATTTACGGTAACAACCATATCAGTAAATTGGGTCTGACCAACAGAAACCGGCGCAGTTGAACTATAAGGTGCATTGTCCCTAACTGTTAATCTAAAATTTAATGTCCTGGCTACAGAACTCAATGCTTCGGTATTTGCACCAGCATCACCACCTGTTAGGGGGCCACTTATAAGTGCTCCGGCAAGTATGGTAGCTAATTTAGGGAAATATCTGGTTGGGGATGTAGAAGGGCTAAATGATATCCAGTTAGGGCCAGTAGCTTTAGTTGCACTTGCCACACTGCTTGCCCCGGTTTGAGTAGATCCGGCATTATCATTTTGCTCCCAGCAATAGGTTAATACATCTCCTGCATTAGCATCAGTTGCAGAGCCTGTAAGCGCAAAAGGTGTACTTTTTGGTATAGTATAATTGCTTACAGCTGCTACCACAGGTGTTGCATTGGTAATAGTTGTAGTAACAG
Source organism: Segetibacter sp. (assembly GCA_031423805.1). Classification (GTDB taxonomy): domain Bacteria; phylum Bacteroidota; class Bacteroidia; order Chitinophagales; family Chitinophagaceae; genus Segetibacter. Next base: position 11,529 of record JANPGE010000280.1, read on the forward strand.
GGCATGTTTTAGTACCAAGGTTTGTTTGTATTTGGGCAATAGTAGCCTGATGATATATATCTATAGAATGTGGGGCCACATCCTGACTTGTGATACCCGCATAGCCCATGATTGTAATACCTGAACCAACTTCTTTATTTACTCCAGAACCTTCATTGCTCATTGAGAAAGTGTGGTTGCCACCTAACTGATGACCAACCTCGTGTACTACATAATCAATATCAAAATTATCTCCTTGTGGTATACCATCATTTGGAGAAGTGAAGCCACTGCCTTTTGATCCATTGGTACATACGCAACCAATACAGCCTGCATTTCCGCCACCGCCTGAAGCACCAAATAAATGGCCTATATCATAATTTGCTTCACCAATAACTGATGTTAGTGTGTTTTGTAATTCAGCATTCCATGCACCACCAGAACCGGCTGTAGCAGCAGAATAAGGATCTGTAGCAGCATTATAGTAAATAACATTAGTAGAAGCTGCTACGAGATTCAGATGTAGGGCCAAATCTTTTTCATATACTCCATTGCAACGTGCAAGTGTATTATTAATTGCAGCCAGAACTAATGATACCTGTGCAGCACTTGTAGCACCAAAATAGTTAGAGTATTCAGCCGTAACTGATTGCGCAAGACGCATTGTTTTTAAATCCCCGCCAGATCTGGCAAAGATTCCGGTCTTACCAACCTGTGCATTTATATCAGAAATTAGTACCTGATCATTTGTTGAGCAATTCCATGGCATTTGACCTTTAAGTCTATGCGATTTATAAACTGAATAAACTGTATGATCCTTTGAATATGGCTCAATAAATTCATTTTCACCTTCAGTTCTAAAAACCATTGTTTGTATGCCTTCAGGAGAAATACTAAGTTTTAATGTAGCCGACTTGTCAGTTATTCCTCTGCCCGAATAGGAACGTATGTCAGGAAACTTTGCCTGTAATTCAGCATCAAAATTTGAGGCTTCAAAAACTTCAAATTGTTCTATGTTACCCTCTGCGTTTGGTAACGAAATAATCATAGATCTTTTAGTTGCGTTTTTGCCAACCACTGTAAACAAGTCTTGTTGAAGTGGTGCAATGTTCAGATTAAATAACTTGAAAGAGGTAGGAAAACTTAATCGGGCAACAGCTTTATCTGTTACAATTTTCCCTCGGTTCTCATTATTTATAGACCAGTATCGTGCCGATTGGGCAAACCCTGTAGCCGTTATCAGAAACAACAGCATTGAGAGAGAAAAAACCTTTTTCATAAAAAGCAATGTAAAGTCCTTTTTCATTTTTTGTGTTTTAGATGGAAAATAATAGAGCAAACAAATCTAATTAAATAAAACTTAAAGTTCAAACCATATTTATTAATTACATAGAATAATTTATATGGTTTATAGTCTTGGGTTTAATAACTTTTAATATGTATCCGGGTTCTAAATAGTTTTTAAGTACTCACTTAATAACTTATTGAATCAACAGTATCTTAATTAATTTTATAACGTAACGGCTAATTATGTGAGTGAGTATTTCTGTTCTTGTAGTTGTGCAATTACTTATTATATTTTAAAAAGGTATGAGATTGTAGGTGCATAGATTCATGAATCTCTTAAAAGTAAAATAAGTTACCCGATAAATAATAATGTAATTTTAAAGCCCAAAATAACTTTTATGAAAACAATAATAAATCTGATACTTTTTATAACAGTACAACTTACATTAAGCGCTCAAAACAACGTAGGTATTGGTACCACTTCACC
>JANPGE010000281.1:0-3418 GCA_031423805.1 Segetibacter sp.
ACCTCTACAGATAGCATGGTATATCATGCAGGAACAAAAAAAGAAAATGATAATATAGTAACAAACGGAGGCAGAGTTTTGGCCATTACTTCATTTGGCAATTCTATACCCAATGCTGTTAGCAAATCATTACAAACCTTATCAAATATATATTTTGAAGGAATGAACTACCGAAAAGACATTGGTTATGAGTTTGAGTGAGTTGGTCTTTATTATAGGATTTAAAGAAATTTTTCACACCACCTCATCACTTAGATAAGCTCATTAAAATATCTTCCTAGTTTTCTAAAAATTAAAAATTCATTCATTTACTTTCGCAAAAAAAAACTACATGCAACTTCAGAAACTTATACAGGAGGCTTTTGCAAACAGAGAATTACTAAAAGATAATACTTACGAACAGGCTGTGAGAGATGTAATAGAAGAGGTGGACAAAGGCAGACTTAGGGTAGCCTCTCCCACTCCTGATGGCTGGATTGTGAATGAATGGGTAAAGCAAGCAATTCTTTTATACTTTGGCATTCAACAAATGGAAACATTTACACTTCCGCCCTTTGAGTTTTATGACAAAATGAAACTTAAAAGCAACTACAAAGATTTGGGTGTGAGAGCAGTACCACACGCAGTTGCAAGGTATGGGGCATTCCTTGCCAGAAATGTAGTATTAATGCCAAGCTATGTAAATATTGGAGCATATGTAGGAGAAGGCACTATGGTGGATACATGGGCTACAGTAGGTAGCTGTGCACAGATAGGTAAAGATGTACACCTTAGCGGTGGTGTAGGTATAGGAGGTGTTCTTGAGCCTTTACAAGCCAGCCCTGTTATAATAGAAGATGGTTGCTTTATTGGCAGCCGTAGCATTGTAGTAGAAGGGGTAATTGTAGAAAGTGAAGCGGTTCTTGGTGCAAATGTGGTATTAACTCAAAGCACAAAAATAATAGACGTAAGTGGAGCAGAACCCATAGAATACAAAGGAAGAGTTCCGGCAAGAAGTGTTGTTATTCCGGGTTCTTATACTAAAAAATTTCCCGCAGGTGAATACAATGTAAGCTGTGCCTTAATTATTGGCAAACGCAAAGCCAGTACCGATCTTAAAACAAGTCTGAATGACGCTTTGAGAGATTTTAATGTTGCGGTGTAGTTAATTAGTTTATTGGTTTATTTGTTAATTGGTTAATTAGTTATTGGTTAATTAGTTTATTGGTTAATTGGGTATTTAATATTCAAAATGTTGGTAATAATCCCTACAGACCTCTAAATTTAAATCCGAATAATAAATTGAGTACCAATTATTGGTATATTTGGTTTAAAGAATTTATCATGGCAAAAAATACTTCAATTCTTTTGGGTGAACATTTTGAAAAATTTATCAGTAATGAAGTTTCTTCGGGCCGTTATGGATCGGCAAGTGAAGTCATACGTACAGCTTTAAGGATATTAGAGTCAGAGGAGGAAAAAAAGAATGCCTTAATTAAGGCGCTAACTAAGGGTGAAAAATCAAAAAGAATCGAAAATTTTGACCCTGCTACTCATTTGGCAAAACTTCATAAAAAGCATTTATGAAGAAGTTGAAAATCATCTTTCTTGAAGAGGCACTTGCGGACTTAGAAGATATTTGGTTTTATACTTTCGAAAAATGGTCACTTGCGCAAGCAGACAGATATTACAATTTGATCATTGAAGAAATTGATTTTCTTTCAAAGAAGCCAAAATCAGGCAAAGACTTAAGCCATTTAAGACTTGGCTATCATTCTTCAAAAATAAAATCGCATTTCATATTTTATAAATTTCCGTCTATAGAACTTGAAGTAGTAAGAATTCTTCACGAAAGTATGGATATAACGAATCGCTTATAAAATGCAACGATTGCTAAATTGGCATTCTGTTGAAAGGTGTTGCCTGATGGGAGTAAAAATAAACACTTGAGAAAAAGCTAGAAGTGATCCAGACAGAAAATCCAACCTTAAATTTATAAAACACTTACGCGGTTTACTAGATAGTCCCGTTTATTAGCTTATTGGGTATTTGTTTTTCTAGAAGATAGAAAAACAAATACCCAATTACTGCATTACATCTTAATAACCTTGCCACTACCCGCTGATTTCATATTTATATTTGTAGCAGCGCCTTTGTAATAGATGTTACCACTGCCACTCACTTTGGCGACAATACTTTTGTTTGCAAATACTTTGATATTTCCACTACCGCTTACACGTGCCTCAACATTGTCGCAACTAAATTCACTACAGTCAATATCGCCACTACCGCTTATACTTGCCTCAACAGATTCAGTATTTTCACCACTAAGCTTTACGTTTCCACTACCCGAAATAGAAATTTTTGTTTCACTAAATGACTTTACTCCCAAATTAATATTTCCACTTCCTGATAGTGAAACAGCTGTAGTTCCATCATTATAAAAATCACCTTTACCTTTTATGTCTCCGCTGCCCGAAACTTTTAACTCTTTAAGCATTGTGGCACTTGCATGTACAACTATTTTGTTTTTTGATTTCAGATTTACATTGTCTTTTGACTTAATGACCAATATTCCATCTTTTACAGTGGTTTCTATATAGGGCAACAGGTTGTCATCTGCCTCTACGGTTAAAACATTGCCCTTTCCATAATCTAATTCCACATTCATACTTCCACTTACAGAAATCCCGGTAAAATTTTTTACCTCACGACTTTCTTTTTTGGAGTTACCGTTGCCTTTAATAGTTTCCCATGGTTTAAAACAACAAAAAGTGATAATAGTAACCACAGCAAATAATACCTGCTTCATAGCAATTAATTTTTAAGTTGATAAAGTTTGTTTGATGCTATAAAACGGGTTCAAATTAAAAAAGTTACAGAAAATTTATTTTTCATTACCCTTTTGGGGAAATTGAAATCCTAAAAGTCAATTATCCCAAAACCAAAATATCACATTATCTCATTATCACATTTTCACATTTTCGCATTATCACATTATCCCATTATCCCATTATCATATTATCACATTATCCCATTTTCACATTTTCACATTATCCCATTATCTCATTATCATATTATCACATTAACACAATATCCTTACTTTTGCGCATCATTCACAAAAAACATACATCAACCAATTACCATGAGTGTATTAGTCAATAAAAATTCCAAAATTAATGTTCAGGGTTTTACAGGTACGGAAGGCACTTTTCATGCTACACAAATGATTGAATACGGTACCAATGTAGTAGGTGGCGTAACACCGGGAAAAGGTGGCACCTCTCATCTGGACAGACCTGTTTTTAATACTGTTGCAGATGCAGTAGCCCAAACCGGTGCTGATGTAAGCATCATTTTTGTGCCCCCGGCTTTTGCGGCGGATGCCATTATGGAAGCCGCCGATGCCGGTATCAAGCTGGTAGTTTGTATCACCGAG
>JANPGE010000282.1:0-19594 GCA_031423805.1 Segetibacter sp.
TTGGCTTACCAACAAAGAAAATTTTGTAGCATCAAACGGGGATTTCGCCGGTACGCAAATCAACTCCAGCAATATGCTTTGGAGCCTTTCTGGTAGCCTAAGTTTGGTTCATTCTGTTTTGTTCGGAATTAGTTATAATGATAACAGCATTAGCTTTCACCCTTTTGTGCCTAAAGTATTGGGCGGTAATAGATCGCTTACAAATTATACTTACAGAAATGCAATACTTGATATTGAAATGGAAGGTTTTGGCAACACAATACAATCCTTTTCAATTGATGGAAAAATGGTTGCGCCGGAAGTTTCTGCTACATTAAAGGGCAAGCATACAATCAAAATTATTTTAGGAAATAATAATGTTGGTGGTAAAATAAATCATGTTGCTGATTATGTAACAGTTGCCTCACCAACCCTTGACGGGACTTCGAAAAAAGGAATAAGTTGGAATGACGTAAAAGGTGCTGTGAAATACAAAGTGCTTAAGAACGGAACTACTCTCGCAGTTACAGATAAAACATATTTCACGCCTGGTTATTTGCATTATGAAGAGTATCAGGTAATAGCTATAGATAAAAATGGAGTTGAATCGTTTGCAAGTGAACCATATATGACTTCGGGTGAGGAATATTTCCCTATAATTCAAATTGAGAAATACGCCACAAAATCTGATAAGGCTTATAAAGGATTTTCTGGTGATGGTTTTGTGGAAATTAGCAAATCTGAAAACACTTCAATATCTATTCCTGTAGAAATAAAGGAAAACGGTTGGTATGCACTTGATTTTAGTTATGCCAACGGAAACGGACCTACAAATACAGAAAATAAATGCGCCATCAGATCATTAAAAGAAAATGACAAACAAATTGGTACGGTAGTTTTTCCACAAAGAGGTAGTGGTGAATGGAGCAATTGGGGGTGGAGTAACGCTGTAAAAGTTTTTCTAAAAAAGGGGAAGCACAACATTACCCTAAGTTTTGAAACCGCAAATGAAAACATGAACGGGGAGATTAATCAGGCTATGATTGATTATTTGAGGGTTATTAAAATTGGATAGGCTTTAAAATTCTCATTTGCGCTATCATCAACTAAGGTGAATGTTAAATAAATTAGTTTTAAGGTAATGTTATTGCTAAAATAATTAGTGTTGATAACTTAATTATAATACCTTTGTTCATTCAATAATTTTGATAAAAAATAAATACATAATAATGGAAAATGCAGATAAGCTAAAGGCACTCAAATTGACCATAGACAAGATTGACAAAGATTTTGGCAAGGGTAGTGTGATGATGATGAACGAAAGAGCTAATGGTCCGCAGGAAGTTATTTCTACGGGTTCTATAGGACTTGATGTTGCGTTGGGAATTGGTGGTTTACCAAAAGGAAGAATAATTGAAATATATGGCCCTGAAAGTAGTGGTAAAACTACTGTAGCTATACATGTTATAGCTGAAGCGCAGAAGAAAGGTGGTATGTGTGCCATTATAGATGCTGAACATGCTTTTGATAGTTCCTATGCGCAAAAATTGGGTGTAGATGTAGACAATCTGCTTATTTCTCAACCCGACTATGGCGAACAGGCTTTGGAAATTGCTGACAGGTTAATTCTTTCCGGTGCTGTAGATGTAGTAGTAATAGACTCCGTTGCTGCATTGGTACCTAAGAGTGAATTGGAAGGGGAAATGGGCGACAGCAAAATGGGGCTTCATGCAAGGCTGATGAGTCAGGCGCTGAGAAAGCTTACTGCAACCATAAACAAGACAAATACAATCTGCATATTCATCAACCAGCTTCGTGAAAAAATAGGGGTAATGTTTGGCAACCCCGAAACAACCACCGGCGGTAATGCATTAAAATTTTATGCTTCCGTACGGTTAGATATCCGCAGAATGGCACAAATTAAAGACGGAGATGAGGCCGTAGGCAACCATGTGAAGGTTAAAGTCGTCAAGAATAAAGTAGCTCCACCATTTAGAGCAGCAGAGTTCGACATCATATTTGGTGAAGGCATTAGTAAAGTGGGCGAAATAGTTGACATGGGTGTTGAAATGGGCGTAATTCAGAAAAGCGGCAGTTGGTTTAGTTACGACAGCAACAAGCTTGGGCAAGGTAGAGATACGGTAAAACAATTGTTGAATGACAACCCTGAATTGGCGAACGAACTGGAAGCCAAAATAAGGGCTAAAATAGCTGAAGCACAGGTTGCTTAAACTTGTCTTTTTTGCAGATTAATAAGGTATAAAGCCCTCCTTTCCAGGAGGGCTTTTCATTTTTTCATTAATTATTTATTCTTCTCGTATTCGTATATCGGATCTATGTGAGTATGTGCAGGCATTTCAAATATTGGTTTTATGATGCCATCTTCAATACTGTACACCCAACCATGAAGATGCGGTGCATTCCCATCTTCCCATGCTTTTTGAATAATTGATGTTTTGGCAAGGTTCATTACCTGTTCTTTTACAGTTAGTTCAACAAGGCGATTTGTCCTTTCGTCGCCGTCAGGCAAACTATCAATTTCCGAACGGTGCAGCCTGTAAACATCTTTTATATTTCTAAGCCACATATTCAGCACCTGATTGTGATCAGTATTGGTCATAGCTGCTTTTATGCCGCCACATCCATAATGACCACAAACAATTACGTGTCTTACCTTTAAAACCCTTACCGCATATTCCAAGACACTTAGCAGATTTACATCGGTATTTACTACCAGGTTGGCAATGTTTCTGTGCACAAATATTTCACCGGGTTGCGTACCTGTTATTTCATTTGCAGGAACACGGCTATCGCTACAGCCGATCCACAAAAATTCCGGTGTTTGCAAATGGGCAAGCCGTGAAAAAAATTCCGGATCATCTTCAACTTTTTCCTGTGCCCAGGCTTTATTTTCAAGTAATAATTTTTCGTAAGAGGTCATGCTATTTTATGTTTTGGGATGTTATTGTTAAATAATGTGTGCATTGGTTTGTGATCACTTTTTTTAATTTCAACCTTAATATTCTTCAACCCGGCATGCACCATAAAATTATTGATTTCCTCAATAATGTCTTTGTCTATAAAATCTGCACGGGTAGCATCTATAAGTACAAAGCTATTGGCAGGTACCTGTTCTAACTTGTATTTGATGCTTGGTTTATTTAAAAACGAAACATCTTTGCGTAAGCGCAACAAGTATTTGTTATTGTCATTTACAATAAAAACGGATGACCTGAAGTTGCTCCTTACCATAAAGAAAAGTCCTACAAAAATACCGGTAATAATTCCAATTAGAAGGTCGGTAAACAGAATGGCTAATATGGTTACTAAAAACGGAACAAACTGATCAAATCCTTTTTGGTAATACTCCCTGAATAAAGATACTTTAGCAAGTTTGTAGCCGGTAAATATTAATATGGCCGCCAAAGCTGCAAGGGGAATAAGATTAAGAATTGTAGGAATAAAAAATACGGTCAGAAGCAGTAATATACCATGAAAAATGGTAGATGCCTTTGATTGGGCCCCGGCCATAATGTTGGCAGAGGTTCTTACAATGACAGATGTAAGTGGCAAACCGCCGATCATACCCGATACAAAATTTCCAACACCTTGAGCTTTCAATTCTCTGTTAGTTGGTGTAACTCTTTTAAGTGAATCCAGCTTATCAGCCGCCTCTACACCAAGAAGCGTTTCCAAACTGGCTACAATAGCAAGAGTAACACCTGTCTTCCATACCTCTACACTGCTTATATATGCCAAATCTGGGAATCTGAAAAAAGACAGAAACATAGAAATGTTATCTGCAACAGGTAATGTTACCAGGTGTTTAGATTCAAGACTAAATCCATCATATCCTGCCAAAACTTTACTCAAAATAACTCCCACAATTACAACTACAAGCGGTCCGGGAATGAGCTTTAAAAGCTTGGTTTTTTTAAAGAGCTTTGTTTCCCACAACATTAATATACCAATTGAAATCACACCAATAATACAAGCTACCGGCGTTAGGTAGTTGAATGCATAAAATATTCCTGAAAAGGTATTTTCATTATCTCCCTGAATAAACGTTTCGTCACCTGAAAAGTCTTTGTCGTAACCAACAAGATGGGGTAACTGTTTTAATATGAGGATAATTCCTATTGCTGCAAGCATACCTTTAATAACCGAGTTTGGTACGTAATCGCCAACTACCCCCGCTCTGAAAACCCCCAGTAAAAACTGGAGTACACCTGCGATAACCACCGCCAATAAAAAAGCTTCATAAACCTGTAATTTGAGAATCGCAATTGAAACAATTGCCGTAAGACCGGCAGCGGGGCCGCTTACACTAAGATTAGACCCACTTAGAGAACCTATTACTATACCCCCGACTATGCCTCCAATAATCCCGGAAAACAATGGAGCTCCTGAACCTAATGCAATACCGAGACACAAAGGCAGGGCAACTAAAAATACAACAACTGATGCCGGAAAATCAGCACCAATTTTACTAAAAAAACTTTTCATACCTAAAGGTTGGATTTATCTACATACGATGAAAAAGAAGATGCGTTTCTCTTAAAAAAAGAAAATAAATGAAGTTGTCAGCAAATAAAGTCCGGGGGTGGACTTTCAATTTCAGCGGAATGATTGTGTGGTATTTCATCTGATAAATGAATATAAACCAGATCTATATTAAATACATAAACCTTAGGCATTTCTGTGAAGTGGTGAGGCGGTATAAAATGGTAGTTAAAATAATCAAAATCACAACCGCCTGTTGCAGAATCATCACTAAAAGGTAGTTCTTCAGTCTCCTGACTTTGATCTAATGTATTGACGGTTTGCGGAACAGCCAACAGCTGAACCAATAGTAAGAGACATAAAAAAAATGATATTATTTTGGATTGAAGCATTTGTGTCGCACACAAATATAGAAACGAAAATCAACCAAATTTGTTTAAAAGATCAATTTAACTTTTAAAAAGTTCTTTCACAAAGCGATATGATAAAACATAGCATTTTGAGGCATCATATAAAAACTCCAACGTTCACTTATTACCTTGTTGATGAGAGGGTTTACCGTTGTCAATTTAAGTTGCAACAAGATGTTGCCAAACCATTATTGATATTGCTCATACCAACTAAATTTATTTAATACAATTTGTGCTTTCTCTTTTTTTAAATATTCCAGAAAAGATATTGATACAGGAGAATGTTTCTTTCCTTTAAGCCAAACTAAGCTCCATGTTGTTGTAATGGGAAGACCTTTTATGGGAATTATTTGAAGTTCATTATTATGCAATTCATTTTTTATACCAATTAATGGCATAATTGAATAACCTAAATCTGCAAGTAAAGCTTGTTTGACAGCTTCGTTAGATGTGAGTTCCATCTTTTTTAATACTGAAATATTATTGCGATTAATAAAACTTTCCATTATCTGTCTTGTGCCCGATCCCTTTTCCCGGAATATTAGTGGGAGGTCTTCAAATACAGCATTTATGGTCATTGTTTTTTTGAATTTCTTATTGGGTTTTCCCACCAGGTATAGTTTGTTTTGAAGCAAATCAAGTTGCTCAATATTGAGAGCATTAGGTAAAATGGAAACAAGGGCAAAGTCCACTTCATTTTGTTCTAAACTTTCTACTACTTTAAGCTTATTTGTCACATCCATAGAGAGTTCAATGCCGGAATGTTCATTAATAAAATCTGCAAGAAAAAAAGGCATTACATACTTTCCTGTAGAAACCACAGAGATTTTTAGCTTGCCTGTCAATTGTCCTTTGTAAGCTAATGTCTTATAGTTAATGGCATACACCTGTGACAGAATATTTTCCACAGCTTCTGCTATCTCCCGCCCAAAATCAGTTATATAAATTTTTCTTCCGATTACTTCGGTTAAAGGAATATCGAATTGGTCTTGAAAGTTTTTAAGTTGAATAGAAACTGCAGGCTGTGTCAAATGCAATTCCTCCGACGCCTTGGTTACACTTTGTGTTTGAACAACCTTCAAAAAAATCTGCAGTTGATTAAGGGTGTAATTCATAAAAAATATTTATGTATTTCATTACAAAGATAAATATTTACTTATGATCAAAGGACTACAATTTTGCACCAATAAATTTAAAAAAATCAAAATGACAAAAATAACCGTAGCAAAAGGTGATGGTATAGGTCCGGAGATAATGGATGCAACCTTAGCAATTATAACGGCAGCAGGTGCCCAGATAGAAATTGAAGAAATTGAAGTGGGCGAAAAAGTTTACCTGGCAGGTAACACTTCAGTTATTGCGGCTGAATCATGGGACAATATCAGAAAAAATAAAGTCTTTCTAAAAGCACCTATTACAACACCACAGGGTGGCGGATATAAAAGCCTCAATGTAACAACCCGAAAGTTTCTTGGATTGTACTCAAACGTTAGACCCTGCAGGAGTCTGCATCCGTTTGTAAGTACCAAACATCCGGTTATGGATATTGTAATTGTCAGAGAAAATGAAGAAGATTTGTATGCAGGTATAGAACACCAGCAAACAGATGAAGTTGTTCAGTGTTTGAAATTAATAAGCAGACCCGGATGCGAGAAAATAGTACGGTATGCATTTGAATATGCCAAACAGCAGAACAGAAAGAAAGTAACCTGCTTTACCAAAGACAATATCATGAAACAAACTGACGGATTGTTTCACCAGGTGTTTGATGAAATTGCAAAAGAATACCCTGAAATAGAAAACGAACATTGGATTATAGACATAGGAGCCGCTAAAATGGCTGATACACCGGAAGCATTTGATGTAATTGTAATGCCCAATTTATATGGTGATGTACTAAGCGATGTAGCAGCTCAAATAACCGGTTCAGTTGGTTTAGCGGGTTCAGCCAATATAGGCGAAGAGTGTTCTATGTTTGAAGCAATACATGGTTCTGCGCCACGACGTGCGGGACAAAATGTGGCTAATCCGTCGGGCTTACTACAGGGAGCCATCATGATGCTCAACCACATAGGACAAACTGATGTTGCAGAAAAAGTTCAAAATGCCTGGTTAAAAACATTGGAAGAGGGCATACATACCTATGATATTTATAAAGAGGGGACAAGTAAACAAAAAGTAGGTACAAAAGAATTTGCAAACGCTGTTGTTGCTAATCTTGGAAATAAGCCATCTATTTTTAAATCTGTTTCATATTCCAACAATGCTGCATTAACCCTGCCAAAATACCAACGCAAAGCAGCGGCAAAAAAAGAACTTGCAGGGGTTGATGTATTTGTGCATTGGGCCGGTGAAAATCCAAATGAGTTAGCTGCAAAAGTAAAAAAAATTGAAAGTAACGGTATAAAATTATCGATGATAACTAACCGGGGTATAAAGGTTTGGCCCGATGGCTTCAAGGAAACATTTTGTACTGATCATTGGAGATGTCGTTTCAAACCCGATAACGGTGGAAAAATCAAAAAGTCTGATATTATTGAACTGTTACAAAAAGGTCTCAACGAAAATATTGATACGATCAAGACCGAGAACTTGTACCTATTTGATGGAAAGGCAGGCTATTCATTAGGACAGGGACAATAAATAAAAAAACAACAAAAATGAAAATACAACTTATTGAGGGGGAGTTTACATCCAATGATTCGTTGGATCTGATCACACAAATGATACACATAAAAATTAAGTATCACGAAAGGCTTATAAAGAGCGATTCTGTTGAAGAAGATATTAAGAATAGAGAAAGAAAAATTAAGCGGCTTCAAAAAGAACTTTTTGAGCTTCGCCATCATATTTTATCTAAGACAGGAAACTGTAAAATAGATGCGACGATTAATATTGATTGCAATTAGCTAATAATTTGTACCCAATATATTATACCTCGCCCCTTTACAGAAAGTGATGAAAGAATACAGTAATACCTGAAGCCTAGCAAAAAAAGATGTTTAAGGTATCAACACGCCTTTAATAATATCTGACAAGCAGCCATTTAAAAAACATACAAAAAAAATTAATAATACTCCAATGAAGACGCCGCAAAAATTAAAGCTTATTGATGGCACTTTTTCACCAAAAGATGCAAAAGAAATATTGATGAATGTATTTACCAGCAAAATGCAATTTCACCAACATAAAAACTTCAGTTCGCAAGAAAGATATGGAAAACAGGATGAGAATGCTGTAAAACGAATACCGGAACTATTGAAGTGCAAAGAGATGATTACTGCACTCATAGAGCAGGGCGAAAAGAAAAAAGAGGCAATAGTTATATCAGCTGAAGTAACGATAAGCTTTTCTAAATCTACAGAATAGAATGTTCGAAGGTAGAAGGCTGGTTATAGCAACCAAACATGAAAAAGAAAAAGTAATTGCTCCTATAGTCGAGAATTATTTAGGAGTCAGGTGTTTTGTTCCCGTTAACTTGGATACCGATGCACTAGGCACGTTTACCGGTGAAATAGAAAGAAAGGATGACCCTTTAACAACGGCCAGAAAAAAGTGTCTCAAGGCCATGGAATTGACCGGTTGTGATTTGGCCATTGCCAGTGAGGGATCTTTTGGCGCTCACCCTTCTTTTTATTTTGTTCATGCTGATGAAGAGTTTGTGTTATTGCTTGACCAAAAAAACAATCGTGAAATTATTGCGAAAACATTAAGTACAGATACAAACTTTAACGGTAAGAAAATACAAACCGAAGCAGAACTGAAAGTGTTTGCAGATGCAGCAAAATTTCCTTCTCACGGATTGATCATCAGAAATGCAAAAGATGGTATTTTGCGAATTGAAAAAGGGATAACGGATTGGGGTGTCTTAATTAATTTATACTATCAATTTATAGATTCATTTGGCAGTGTTTACATTGAAACTGATATGCGGGCAATGTACAATCCAACCCGGATGGTTGTAATTAAAGATGCTGTTCAAAAATTAGTTGAAAAAATAAATTCACGATGCCCCGAATGTAATACCCCGGGCTTTACGATCACTAAAGTAAACCCCGGCTTACCTTGCGAATTGTGTAACCAGCCTACCAGTTCAATATTAAGTTATATGAGCACTTGTACTAAGTGTTATTACACCTTGGAAAATAAATATCCTTATGAAAAACAATTTGAGAATCCCATGTATTGCACTAACTGCAATCCTTAAAAACGGCCTATGATAACTAATGATTTAGAAAAAGCGGTACAGGATTTAGTCCACAATGAGATTATAGCAGTGCCTACCGAAACCGTTTATGGACTTGCCGGTAATGCTTATAATGAAACCGCCCTATTTAAAATATTTGAATTAAAAAAACGACCACTTTACAATCCTTTAATCGTACATATAAAATCAGTTTCGTTTCTACAACAAGTAGCTGCTGACATTCCTGAAATTGCGATTAAGTTAGCTGAAGCTTTTTGGCCCGGTTCATTAACCTTAATACTAAATAAAAAGCCCCATATACCAGATATGGTTACAGCGGGCAAAGATACGGTTGCTATCAGGGTGCCAAACCATCCATTGACGCTGGAACTGCTGAATCTATTGGATTTTCCATTAGCGGCACCCAGTGCAAATCCGTTTGGATCTATCAGTCCAACAAGTGCCCAACATGTGTACAATTATTTTGAAGATGAGTTGGGCATAATCTTAGACGGAGGATTTTGCGAAAAGGGGATTGAGTCTACTATCATAGGCTTTGAAAATAATAAGCCAATTTTATATAGACATGGATCTGTTGTTTTGGAAGAAATTGAATCACTTGTAGGAAAGGTAATTGTACAAACAAAAAATGATAGCTCACCAACTGCTCCGGGTATGCTGTCAAGTCATTATGCACCTAAAACGCCAACCTATTTTACCAATGATGTTTCCGGACTTATTGCTGATTTTTCAGATAAAAAAATTGGGCTGCTCTTGTACAAAAATGAAATAACAGGTGAAAATATTTTACATCAGGAAATATTATCGAAAAAAGGGGATTTAAAAGAAGCTTCTAAAAATTTATACGCCGCTTTGCATCGGTTAGATCAAAGCAAACCTGAAGTTATAATTGCTGAAAGGCTACCGGAATCTGGATTAGGCAAATCCATAAATGACAGGTTGCAAAGAGCTGCGGTAAGATTTTAATATCCTGACAAATTGCTGCATCACAATAACTTAAAATAACATAAATCATTCATCACTCATTACCATTCATTAAGTAGAGCCATGAGCGTGTAGACACAACTCAACTGGCTTTAATAATAACATTACCATGAATTTTAGTTTACTCATAGAAAACCTGACTAATCCGGCTTTATTGTTTTTTGTGCTGGGTATTATAGCGGTATATTTAAAAAGCGATTTGGAAATTCCTCCTAATTCCTCAAAATTCATTTCTCTTTATTTGTTATTTTCTATTGGGTTTAAAGGCGGGCAGGAGTTATCACATGAGGCGTTCACAGGTGAGATAGTTTGGTCTATGTTGTTTGGCATCAGTATTTCGTTGATGATACCACTCTACACATTTTTTATTTTGAAAAGAAGGCTAAATGTTTTTGATGCTGGTGCTATAGCAGCAGCTTATGGTTCTGTGAGTGCGGTTACATTTGTTACTGCCGCCTCTTATCTTGAAGCACAGCAACTAAGCCTGCATGGTCACATGGTTGCCATTATGGCTTTAATGGAATCTCCGGCTATCATTATAGCTTTAGTATTAATCTCCGTTTTTAACAAGGACGACTCATCCTCTGACCTTAAAATTTCAACTGTTGTAAAACATTCATTAACAAATGGTAGC
Source organism: Segetibacter sp. (assembly GCA_031423805.1). Lineage (GTDB taxonomy): Bacteria > Bacteroidota > Bacteroidia > Chitinophagales > Chitinophagaceae > Segetibacter. The sequence goes on from JANPGE010000282.1 coordinate 10,718, forward strand.
GTTCTTTTAATTCTGGGTAGTTTAGTAATAGGATTATTAGCCAATGCAAAACAGGCCGAAGGAATTAAGCCTTTTACCAATGATCTCTTCAAAGGTTTCCTTGCAATATTTTTATTAGATATGGGTATTACAAGCGGTAGAAAATTACAATCATTTTTTGAAAAAGGTTGGTTCCCATTGGTGTTTGCAATTGTAATTCCACTACTTAACGGTTGTATTGTTGCTCTGTTAAGTTCTCTCGTAACACATGATAACACGAACCGTTTTATGTTTGCTATACTGGGTGCGAGTGCCTCTTATATAGCTGTTCCGGCTGCAATGAAAATTACGGTGCCTAAGGCAAATCCCGGCCTGTTTTTACCAATGGCACTGGCTGTTACATTTCCCATAAACATAACCATAGGAATGCCGCTATATTTTATGCTTATAAAAAATTTCTGACAATAACTTTAGCTGGATAAAATATAGCCTGTAATAAATCTTTTTAGAAATGGATTGTACAGTATGCGCTTTAAGTCAGGCGTATACTTACCCATCAACAATACTTTTACCTGAAATTGTTGTATTTATATATTCAAACCCCCACACACACTTATTACCTGACCGGTAACATAACTACTCATGTCACTTGCAAGAAACAATGTTGTATTGGCAATGTCTTCGGTAGTACCAAAACGACCCAAGGGAATACCTGCTTTATACTTATCAGCACCGTCACCATCTTTTAAATAACTTGTCATATCTGTTTCTACAAAGCCTGGTGCTATAGCATTGCAGCGTATATTTCTACTTCCCAGTTCTTTGGCAACCGATTTTGTAAATCCAATAACACCAGCTTTGCTTGCGGCATAGCTGCTTTGTCCCGCATTACCCATTTCACCTATAACGCTACTCATGTTTATAATGCTGCCACTTTTAGCTTTCATCATAGGCCTGATCACCTGCTTGGTCATGTTGAACACACTTTTCAGATTTGTGGTCATTACATCATCCCATTGCTCGGGAGTCATACGTAGTAGCAGATTGTCTTTTGAAATGCCTGCATTGTTTACACATATATCTATCTGACCAAATTCTTTAAGTACATCATTTACAAACAACTCACAGGCAGCAAAGTCACCCGCATTACTTTGATATGCCTTTGCTTTTACTCCCATTGCAACTAATTTTTCTTCAAGCGATTTTGCTTTTTCGGCACTGCTGTCACTTACATAGGTAAAAGCAATGTTTGCACCTTGTTCAGCTAGTTTCAAGGCAATTCCTTCGCCTATGCCACGGGCAGCACCGGTTACGATAGCAGTTTTTCCTTCAAGTAGTTTCATATATGATGGTTGTATTTGTACTATTAACAAATGTAAGCGAGTTCATGCAAACTTTTGAAGAACAGCAAAATTTTTAAAGCTTTTACTCTATAGATTAGCAAACCAATATAGGAATAATGATGTTACAGGCAGAAGTAATTCTATTGGTTATTTGTTGCAGCTTGTCCCGTTTTTTTCTGCGGGATCGCACACTTGGGCTTTTTGTACACTGCTCACCTTTTCCCGTTTAGATTTTTTATTCCCAATATTTAGTAAACAAACAAAAAGCCACATTAACAAAATATTTTTTTCGGAAAAGGGTTTCTTATTTTCATTTTCAAGATAAACAAATGAACGTTCATTTAGCTAAATTTTCTGTAGTTGTATCGCACACATTCTCTCTGAAAAACCAAAACATGTTTACAAGCCGCATTAAGTTTTTACAGACTTAATAGTGCATGACGTATCTCTCATTCATCACATTTTATACTTAACCATTATGAAAATTACAAAATCAATTTTTGTTACAGGCCTTTCTATTTTTCTTTTTGCCTGTCAGCACTCCAATAATGAAATGGGGTTAAATAAACAAACACAAAGCGAAGCTGCTGTTGCAGACAGTACAAATGCAGGTCTCACAACATCAGATGCGGCTGTAGTAAACATTGCCGATACTGTTCATAAATTTATTCGTACAGCCGATCTTAAGTTTAAGGTAAAAGATGTTGCAGCAGCCACCTATAAAATAGAAGATGCAGTTAGGCAACACGGAGGATTTATTATTTATACCAACATGGCAGGTAATATTGCAAACACCACAGTAAATGCCATTAGCGAAGATTCTTCCTTGGTATCTACACATTATACCGTAACAAACTCTATCACTTTGCGTGTACCCGACATTAAACTAGATACAACATTGAAAGATATTGCAGCTAATGTTGATTTTCTTGACATTAGAGTTATAAAAGCGGAGGATGTATCCTTACAAATTTTGGCAAATAAAATAGCAACCTCACAAGGTGTAAATCATGCAACAAGAATTGCAAAAGACATAGACAACAAAGGCAAAAAACTGAATGACATTATTAATGCTGAAGAATCACTGCTTGACAATCAAAAAACTACAACCACTTCTACAATTTCAAATCTTGTACTGGCAGATCAGATTAAGTACAGCACAGTGACGCTTTCCTTATATCAACTACCGGTATTGAGAAATGAAATTGTTGCAAATGATAAAAACATTCAACCATATAAGCAGCCTTTTGGAACCAGGGTATTGGCCTCGTTGCATACCGGCTGGGAAATGGTGGAATCGCTTGTAATATTTATTGCCAATTTGTGGGCGTTGATATTGCTTTTTATTATTGGCTATGTGCTTTATAAGAAAAATAGTCACAACCTGCTCAAGACTTTAAATAAATCGGGTGGGCAACCACTATAGAACAAATATTAATTACCGTTCATCAATTGTTTTCGTTTTAATCTTCATTATTGTCTTCATCTCTTTAACTTAGCTTTTTTACAAAATTAATTATTTATGAAATCTATTATCAGACTCGTTCTGTCTTCGCTATTTGTGACTTTACTGGCAGCTTCCTGCAAAAAGCCGGTGCCGCTTCAGGTAAAACATATTCCTAAGAATGCTTCATTTGTTGCTGTTATCAATGCAAAATCAATAGGCACCAAAATGCTGCAAAACCAAGCAACGCTTGAAAGTATATTAAAGTCTGCAACAGGAACAGATACTTCCGCCAATAAAGGCAAGCAGGAGTGGGAAGAACTACAGGCTTCGGGCATAGACCTTAGTAAGAACTTTTATCTTTCAATGGCACAAAAAGATGGTGGTGGCATTGCATCTGGCAAAGGAACTATGGTGATTGCTGCAATTGGTTCACTTACAGATGGCGAAAAGTTAGAGAAATACCTAAAGAAAAAAATGCCAACATCAGAAATCAGAAAAGAAAAGAATTACAGCTTTACAACTGTCGAAGGTGAAAATATGATTGCGTGGGACAAAGATCTAGTAATTGCTATGTCTTATCAAAATCAGGGTGGCAGACAAATGGAGTACGATAGTGCAACAGGGGAGTTTAATTTTAAAAACCCTGTAAGTGCAGACAACAATCTGAAAACAGAAATGGAAAGCTATTTCGCTCTTAAGGAGGATATGTCTGTGGCTGCTATACCGGAATTCAGGGATCTTATGCAAAGCAATGCAGATGCAAGTATGTGGGTAAATGCTTCAGGATATATGGATATGTTTCCATTGCCACGTGTAAAAGAATTGTTTCAAAATACTTTCAGTGCTTATACCCTAAACTTTGAAGATGGTAAAGTGGTCGTGGATGGCAAATCTTACTTAAGCAAACAACTTAGGGATATCTATGACAAATACACGAAAGCTGAAGCAGATATGAGCCTTGTAGAAAAATATCCTTCTGATAAGATCAATGGATTTTTTGTAGCAGGAATGGATCCCCAAATGATTAGTGATATTGTTAAGTTTCTGGAATTGGGCGGCATGGCTGATGCACAACTTACCAAAATGATGGGCACTAATTATACACTACAGGATTTATTAAAAGCCTTTAAGGGTGATATGGCTTTTGTCGCTTCTGATTTTTCAATGAAACCGGTAATGGGACCTGATGGTGAGGTTATGACCCAAATACCAAACATAAAAATGTTAGGCAATATAGCTGTAGGTGATAAAGCACAAATGAATAAGTTACTGGATAAAATGGCCGAGATGAAAATGGTGGAAAAATCAGGAACCGGATATACTTTAACACCTGAAATAAAAAAGATTGGGATGAGTGCTTCAATAGATGACAAGAACATTGTGATTGCATCAAATGATACAATCATCAACAATTATAAATCCGGAACAAATAAAGCAACTATTGATAAGGAAATATTGAGCAATAGCAAAGGAAAATCAGTGGTGTTTTATATGAACTTACAAAGCTTTATTAATGCAGCGCAAAGCGCATATGCTACCGACTCTGCTAAAAATGCAATGTTGGTAAAAGCCAAAGAAACATTTAAAGATATGAGCGGTAGTGTAAACAAACCCGGCGGCAAATCAATGGAGTCGCATTATGAACTAAGGTTTGTAAATGAGAAGGAAAACAGTTTGACTTCTATTTTAAAATTTGCAGAAGCAGCAAGCAAAACGATGAATACAAAAAGGGAGCCCGATATGAAAATTATGGCTGACAGTATTCCGGTTTCAAGGAATTAATAGTTTAACTGACAATAAAAAGGTTGCTTAATTGCAACCTTTTTATTTTAAATTATCGTGTAGTATTATGCAGATCAAGTTGCAAGAATTAGTGCCCATTCCACTCAAAGAGAAATTTTCATCACGGTCGTCGGACATTTGGAATACGACTGTATCATTTACGCCAAAGAGTTGGATTAAAATAGTAGCCCCTAGTGGAACAGGTAAGACTACCTTGATGAATACGATTTACAAACTGCGCCACGATTACTCTGGCAGTGTATTGTTTGATAGTAAAGATATTAAAACAATTAATGGGGATAAATTGGCATTGCTAAGGCAACAGAAGGTAAGTATCATTTTTCAGGATTTACGATTGTTTGAAAACCTGACAGCAAGAGAAAATATTGAATTGAGCCGTGTACTTCAAAAGCCCATTTACGAAGCAGATGTTATAGATGAAATGGCAGAGAGATTGGGTATCACACCTATTTTAGATCAACGGGCCGGCATATGCAGCTATGGCGAACAGCAGCGTATTGCTATCATCCGGGCATTGGTAAAGCCATTTGAATGGTTATTAATGGATGAGCCTTTTAGTCATTTGGATAATGCCAATACCGAAAAAGCAGTAGCGCTAATTAGTGATGAATGTACAAAAAGAAATGCCGGATTTTTACTGACAGATCTGGATGAAGACAATTTGTTTAATTACTCCAATATTTATCGCCTGTAAAGTGCAAATGAACAACAGACCAATGAATCAACCACAGCAACTCAATGCACTACTCAAGAAAATAATCCGATCAGGTATTGGTAGGGGGCGCTATATCATGGCGGCTGTAGGGCTAAGTATTGCTATGCTGCTAATATTGTCGGCAGTGCAAATACAGGTTAATTACAACGAATTGTTGTACGGAAAAAATAACCGCGACAGTATTGCTAATTTTCTTGTTTTAAATAAAGTGATTAATGGAAACAGTCGCGATAACACTCTTAGTAAGGAGTTGATTGAAGATCTTAAAAAACAACCTTTCGTGGATGAAATAGGACAACTTACTTCAAGCAAGTTTAAAGTTTCGGCCCAAAGTCCAAGTGAGAACTTACCCTTTTACACCGACTTGTTTTTTGAAAGTGTACCCAATGAATTTCTCGATGTAAAAAGTGATCAATGGAAATGGGAAATGGGTTCTACTGACATTCCACTTATTATTCCAAACCAGTTTTTGGATTTATACAATTTTGGTTTTGCACCATCACAAGGTTTGCCCCAACTTACGCCGGATTTAGTAATGGCATTGCCAATTGTAATAAATGTAAACTACCAGGGTTTGCCAGTAAAATTTACAGGCCATGTTGTAGGATTTAGCGACAGGATTTCCTCTGTATTGGTACCTGATAATTTTCTAAAAATGGCCAACAAACAATTTTCAAACACAGCAGAGACCCAACCATCACGAGTGGTTATTAAAACAAAAGATCCGGGTAATCCTCAATTGGTAAAATACTTGAAAGACAACGGCCTTACAACAGATGCAGACAAAACCCGTTTTAGCAAATACAGAAAAATTGTGAATACTATTGTTGGTGCATCATCTGCAACAGGAGTTGTTATGCTGCTTTTTGCCTTGCTTGTTTTTTCGCTTTTCATTCAATTGACAATTGCTTCTACAAGTAAAGAAATAAATCTTTTAATAACTATTGGTGCCGCCCCAAGGCAACTACAAACTTTTTTGATGAAACAGTTTCTGCCGCTGAATATCATCATTGTACTATTAAGTCTTGTTGCAGTGGCAATTGGTCAATTCTTCTTAGGTAATCTGCTGCAAAATCAAAACATGTATGTGAGTCAATGGCTGTCCGGTTATACCATTCTTGCTGCATTCGTAATTCTTGCTGTGCTTTGGTTTGTAAATCTTAGCACTATCAAAAAATATATTCGGAGCTAATAATAAAGGGCTAAACTTTTCAAAAAAAGTTTAGCCCTACATTGAAATTAAACCACCTGGTCTCTGAAACCCTTATTTTATCTTAGACAATCCTGACAATGATGAAGGATCCGCAGGTCTCATCAGCAAGGCTTTGTTGAACAATACTTTGGCATCGTTGTTCCTTCCCATGTTCAGGTAGGTCCACGCCAGCATGTGTGTGGCATCATAATCAAAAGGATACAGGTTAACCGCTTTCTCGAAAAATTTTTGAGCTTGCTCATACTTTTTCTTGTTGTAATTAATGACTCCCGCCCAATAATTGGCGGTGGTGTTTTGTGGGTCTATCTTCAATATTTCCTCATATTGCGCATATACTTTATCCCAGTTTTCCTGCACTGACAATGGCTTTATCAGGCCAAGTTTTGCTTCAATTGCATAAGGCTTTGTTGCTGCTGCTTTTTGATAGTGGGTAACTGATTGACTGTAACTTTTGTTGAGAAAATACAACCATCCTAAGCGTAGGTTCACTTCGTAGCTGTTGTCATCACTTAGCCGTGTAAGGTCGGCAATGGCATCGTTGTATTTAAGTTTGTACTCATTGGCATAGCTGTCGCTAAATGCTTTTTGAATGGTTGCATCTGATTGCCCAAAGGCTATTGCAGCCTGAAACATCACCACTGCTATGAGCAGTATTTTTTTTACATTTTCCATGTTAAACCTCCTGTTATTGAATGTTGATTAAATAAAGTTGAACTCTTGTAAGTTTCTCTTTGTTCAAAGGTGTAGCCTGCATGCAGTATTATATGCTGCGATGGGTTTACATATAAAGTACTACCTGCCTTAATTGTATTGCGATCAACTGCGTTAAAAATATATAAGGCATCATTTTCGGCCAGATTGGTGAACTTGCCAAATGTGCCGTTGAACTCTAACCATGTGTATTTCATGACTTTGAAACCCACAACCTGTTTTAAATTAAATGCTGAACCATTGTAAGTTCTCAAACTGCCGGTAGAGAAAAAGTAAAGGTTAAGGTTGCCCAAAGGATAAAGCCCGATTGTAGCATCGTACTGCTGCCGTGTGGTGTCGGTCAATCTTGAAACAATGGCGTCGGCTTGCACATCGTAATAGGCACTAGTGTATTTTATGCCTAGCAACCCTACATGATTGTCGTAATTATAATCGTTGAATGGTGTATGCAGGTAATGGTAAGCAAGTTTAATCTGCCACTTGCTATTCAGGTTAATGGTTGTCCGGTTATAATATTGTTTTTGGTTGATGGCAATGTGATTACTGTCGGTTACATAAATGAACTTTGGTTCGCTGATGGTTTGATTAAACAATGCCACCGATTGATACATAGTCACATTCCAACCCAGTTGGAGACCTGCATTCACAGCGGCATACAAACCATTTTGTCTTGGGGCGTAGTCTGTCATTTTATAGCTAACTTCTGTTCCGGCTTTGGTTATCGCTACTTTTTTCAGCTTTAATTCGTCAATGGTTTCTCTAGATAAATGTTTCACTTCAGCACCAGCCAGTTCTGATTGGTTCAGATATTTTCTGCACAGCAGTTTGAAGTAATGCGCTGTTGCATTTTCTCCATCTTCTCTCAATACTACATCATACTGTAGAATTGCTTCGCTGTAGTTGCCGATCATAAAAGCAGCGTATGCCATACGCAATCTTAAAAGCAAAAAATCCTGGCCGGATTTGGTGACAGTTTTGCCGTATTGCAGCAATTCTTTCCAACTACCTTTTTCGTAGAGTGCATAGCTTTTTATATCTACTTCATCTTTTGCTGTGGGCTGCTGCGCATGTACAATGCCGGTGATTGACACAGCTAACAGAACCAATATCAACTTTATACTTTGCATATTGCTTCGATCGTTTTGTTGGGTAAAGAAATCGTAAAGGATTGAAGCTGGCCGTTTTCCACCTCCACTTTCGTTTTCATTGTTTCTTTATTTTTAAAAAAAAGTCTTTTGTATTGTCTGCTTTCCAAAGATATTTTGCCCGATGAAAGCAACCCGTCATTGTGTTGTGTGTTGCTTTCGTATTTCATTTTCATGAAAATAAAAAACGGTGCCATAAAATCCTGCAGCCACTGGAGTGGATGAGTGCTAAAAGCATTGAGCGGATAAGTATCTGTCACTGTAATCCCTTTTTCAGAACTTAATAAAACCTTATAAGCGCTTAAATAAAAATAATAGAGCAATGTATCTTTTTCTCCAAAATAGTTGGTGAAATAAAACACTGTTCCATTGTTGATGAAGTATGCAAAGGCATTGCTACTGCTGCAATACAGGTATGACTCGTTGTAAATGCTTGTCATTACCTCCCACTGTTCATCTTCAAAGCCCGGTGCCGATGCATGAAGTATGAAACCTGGCTGAAAATTGAAAGCCTGCTGCAA
>JANPGE010000283.1:0-3974 GCA_031423805.1 Segetibacter sp.
ATTGCAAATAAAGTAGGTGTTGGAACAACTGTGGGCAAACCCGTTTTCTTTCAACAGATGCAATTGGGTGGCAGTGATAATTTGCGTGGTTATGCAGCTAACCGTTTTACAGGTAAATCAGTTGCTTATCATAATGTAGATGTTCGTTGCAAACTTTTTGATTTCACTTCATACATTTTACCCGGAACACTTGGTATTATTGGGTTTAATGATGTTGGGAGGGTTTGGGCTGATGGCGAAAAATCTAGTAAATGGCACCATAGTTATGGTGGTGGCATTTATATTGTGCCTGCCGAATTAATATTAATTGAAGCTATTCTAGCCCATTCGGTAGAAGGAAACTATCCGTATATCTCTATTGGATTTACATTCTAAACCTATAAATATGATAGAACTATAAATATATTTTTTATAAAAAAATCATAATATCAAAAGCCTATCTCACACTACTTTATCGTTATTATCACATATCTAGCCGTACATTTGCACAAAATTTAGAAAATATTTATGACCACATTTGAGGAGTTAGGTCTCGACGAAAGATTAATTGCAGCAATAACTGAATTAGGATATGTAAACCCAACACCAATTCAGGAACAAGCCATTCCCGTATTGTTAAGCGGCACCAAAGATTTTGTAGGACTTGCCCAAACCGGCACCGGTAAAACGGCAGCATTCGGCCTGCCTTTGCTCAATATTATATCTGCAGAAAGTAAATTTCCACAGGCTCTTATAGTGTGCCCTACACGTGAATTGTGCATGCAGATTGTAAAAGAGATAGAGCTATTTAAGAAAAACATGAAAGGCGTTCATGTAGTTGCAGTGTATGGTGGAGCTTCTATAACCATGCAAATACGTGATTTGCGCAGAGGTGTTCAGATTGTAGTAGCTACACCCGGCAGGTTAATAGACCTTATAGAAAGGAAAGCAATAGATCTTGAGCAAATAAAATATGTAGTACTTGATGAGGCAGACGAAATGCTCAACATGGGTTTTAGAGATGATATTGAATTCATCTTAAAAAACACCCCAAAACGTGAAAGCACCTGGTTATTTAGCGCCACTATGCCATCTGAAGTAAAGCAGGTAAGCAAACGCTACATGAACAATCCTGTTGAAGTTACTGTTGGTAAAGTAAACACCGGCAACAAAAATATTGATCATCAATATTATGTAACATCAGGCCATCACCGCTATGAAACACTGAAGCGTATTATAGACTTCAACCCCGGCATGTACGGTATTATTTTTACCCGTACAAAAGCCGATGCGCAGGATATTGCCGAAAAATTAACCCGTGAGGGATACGATATAGACGCTCTTCATGGTGACCTTTCACAGGCACAGCGTGACAGTGTTATGGGTCAGTTCCGCGACAGGTCTTTGCAACTTTTGATAGCTACTGATGTAGCTGCAAGAGGTATAGACGTTAAGGAAATAACCCACGTTATCAACTTTGAACTTCCTGACGACATGGAGGTTTACACACACCGTAGCGGCCGTACAGGTCGAGCAGGCAGTCAGGGTATTTGTTTGTCCATAGTTCATAGCCGTGACGTGTACAAAATCCGTTCTATAGAAAGAATGGTGCAGGCACCTTTTCACAAATTAGATATACCAAGTGGTAAAGACGTATGCCGCAAGCAGTTTTTTTACTTCATGGAAAAACTATTGAAGACCGATATCAGTCATGGCGATTACGAAGCATATATGCCCATGCTAATGGAAAAATTTGCTGATGTAAGCAAAGAAGATGTACTGAAAATGGTTGTTGCTACAGAGTTTGACCGCTTTATTAAGTATTACGAAAACGCCTCTGACCTTAATGCCCGTACCGAAACACGTACAAGAGAAAAATTCATAAGTGGAAGCTCAAATGCAGCCGGTCCGGACCAGGCACGCCGCAGAGATACACGTGGACGTGATGTTACGGGTGGTGGAGATTTAGCCCGCCTTTTTGTAAACCTTGGTACCAAAGACGGATTTTACAAAGCCAGTTTCCTCCAGTTTATTCTTGACATGAGCGACCTTAAAAAAGAATCGCTTGGACGAATAGATATGAAGGAAATGAACAGTTGGATAGAGATAGATAAAAGTGTAGCCACCAAAATGATTAAAGCAATTGATGGTAAAAACTTCAAAGGCAGGCGGATTAGAATGAATGATGCCAATAGCAGAGGTTAAGCGGAATGAGTGTAGAGTTATGAGTGTAGAGTTATGAATTAAGAGTTATGGGAACAACTGGTTTTGCACCAAAAAATTCTTTTTAACCGGACATCAGTAACACAGATCAAACTTATGTTTCAGCCTGCCCCGTCAATTTTGCAGGGTCGCACATTTGTACGGCATATCATTAGGAAGCTTTTATCATGTTTTGCTTTAAACCAAACTAAAATATATCATTTGGGTTTCACAGAATAGAACCTGTGAAACCCATTTTTCATAAGAAGAAAAACAACAAGAAAAAAACTAAACTCTAAACCCTAAACTCTAAACTCCACCGTGCATTCCCACATCATAAACGCATCCATACAAATATTACCCATAGTACAGGACAAGCATCCTTACGAGTGGGTTGATGAAGGAATTTTTATAATTCAGACTTCAGGTATAAAACATAAGATTGGCCCATTCGCTACTGTTGTAGAAGGCACTTATCAGGAGGTATTAAATGTTGTAACAGCCATCAACGAACACTTGTCAGCAACCGGTTGTTATGAATGGCTACTGAATGTACAAATGAACATACGAGCCAATGATGACATGACAGCCAATGAAAAAATCATGAAATTTGTGAAACAATAAAAGATTTCGGATGGATGATGTATGATGGCTGATGTATGTTGTATGATGGCGATCTATGAAGTATTATTTATGACATAACTTTAGATCACAACAAACCACTAACAACTCTAAACTCATAACTTTTAACTCATAATTCTACACTCATAATTCTACACTCATAACTCATAATTCTAAACTCATAACTCCAAACTCCTACCGTGCAAAAAAAATCATTCACCTTCTCCTCCACCACTGTTCAATACTATTTTGATGCAGATTTTGGGTATTTGGATAAGTTGGTAAATAAAGCTTCAACTATACTTTTAGCAGATGAAAATTTTGCTTTAAAAAACAAAAAGAAATTGGCCGGTTGGAAGACCATCATAGTACCCTCCGGTGAGCAGCATAAAATACAGCATACTGTAGATAAGATAATTGAGTTACTCATATCGCTGGGTGCAGACAGAAGCACAACTTTGGTAGGTATAGGCGGTGGAGTGGTTACAGATATTACAGGTTATGTTGCATCTATTTTTTTGCGGGGTGTAAGGTTTGCTTATGTTCCTACAACTGTTCTCGGTATGACGGATGCAGCAATTGGCGGCAAAAACGGCATTAATGTAGGTTTGCATAAAAATATGGTGGGGCTGATACGTCAACCAAACTTTATTTTATTTGATTACAAACTATTGAAAACCCTTCCTAAAGATGAATGGGTAAATGGGTTTGCTGAAATCATTAAACATGCCTGCATACACGATGCTGCTATGTTTGCTATGCTGGAAGAACAAAAGATTAGTTTCTTTCAAAAAGATTCATCCCATCTAGCAAAACTGATTCAACGCAATGTGTTGCTTAAAACCAAAACTGTACTTATAGATGAGTTTGAAACAGGCGAAAGAAAACTGCTCAACTTTGGTCATACTATAGGCCATGCTGTTGAAAACCTTTATAAGATTCCACATGGTCATGCGGTAAGTATTGGTATAGGAGTTGCCTGCAAAATATCAGAACAACTTGCCGGCTTTAACCAAACAGACCGAGTAACCAAACTCCTGAAGCAATATGGACTTCCCCCACAATTTCAATTTGACAAAGAGGCCGTTTGGAAGTTGCTTTTATCCGACAAAAAAATAAAAACAGGCAACATACATTATGTTGTACTCAACAAAATAGGTAAAGCCTCTACC
>JANPGE010000284.1:0-23277 GCA_031423805.1 Segetibacter sp.
CCTAAAAAATTGAATGATAAATATGGATTTTATAGACTATTATAAAGTACTTGGTGTTGAAAAAACTGCAACCGAAAGCGATATTAAATCAGCTTATCGAAAATTGGCTCGGAAACTTCATCCCGACCTAAATCCTGATGATAAAGAAGCTCATAAAAAATTTCAACGGATAAATGAAGCCAACGAAGTACTTAGCGATCCTGAAAAGAGGAAAAAATACGACAAGTATGGTGCAGATTGGAAAAATAGTGAAGCTTATGAGCAAGCCAGGCAAAACCAGCAAGGGCAACAGTTTGGAGGAAGGCAAGCTTATGAAGGAAACTTTGGTGGAGATGATTTTTCGGATTTTTTCTCCTCCATGTTTGGAAGAGGAGAAGGAAGTAGAAGTCAGGCAAAATTTAGGGGGCAGGATTTTAATGCAGAATTACATTTATCCCTTTCGGAGGCATTTACTACACATAAAAAAACCATTACTGTAAATGGTAAAAATGTAAGAATAACTATACCAGCCGGAGTAGAAGACCAACAGGTAATTAAGCTTAAAGGTTATGGCGCACCCGGGGTTAATGGTGGTCCTTCAGGAGATCTTTATATAACTTTTATTATTACTCCCCATCATCATTTTAAAAGAAAAGGAAACGATTTATATGCAAATGAAAAGATAGACTTGTATACAGCAGTTTTAGGTGGTGAAACAACAATTGAAACCCTTGCAGGTAAGATAAAATTGAAAATAAATCCTGAAACACAAAACGGAACCAAAATTCGGCTAAAAGGGAAGGGTTTTCCTGTATATAAAAAAGAAGAAAAATTCGGCGACTTATATATTACCTACGAGGTCAAAATACCTACTAACCTTTCTGAAGATCAAAAAGAACTTTTTCGAAAATTAGCTCAATTATAAAAACATTTTTATGCTAAACAATGAATTTGTACCAGCAGAATTATTTTGCAATACTTATAGTATTAACGTAACTGTTGTAGAATCATGGCAAAAAATGGGATTGGTTGAAATGGTAGAATTAGAGGAAAAGTCGTACATACCCCATGATCAGTTGCACAAAATGGAGCAATTACTCCGGCTTCATTTTGATCTTGATATACAGTTAGAAGATATAGATGTAGTTTTCAACTTAATTGAGAAAGTTAAAGAGCTTCAGAGTGAAAATATGACACTAAGAGGGTTATTGAAAAATCAAATGCCATAATTAGCAAAAAAACTAGAAATTAGTTTACTTAATAAATGCATTAAATTTGTGATATATTATGAAAATAGTTTTTGAATAGTTAAACGGTATTATTTTTCCTTGAACCACAACCATTAAGTACAAAATAGTTTAATTAAAAAGACTATTCTTTGTGAAATGTTATAAATAATAATAAAGTTAACTACATTATGAAAAAATACTAAATGTATAATTCATAAGTTATCAACTATTATAACAGGTCTTTCAGGATATTATTTGAAGTAAATTTAAATATTTAATAAGTATATTTAAATAGAAAGTATATATAATTTATTTAAATAAAATATATTGGTAAAGGATTTCAAAGATTTTCATTATAAATATATTTATTTGAGGTGATTTATTTATTTTATTTTTTTGAAAATGTTAAAAAAAAATAAACAACTAATATACAGAAGTGTTATTTTTACACATCAAACTATCTTAATTATAAACGCTATTATGAAAAAACTAAAACAATTCCTGAGCCTTTTTCTGCTCGTTTTTGTTCCCGCTTTGGCTTTTAGTCAAAAAACTGTTACCGGAAAAGTAACAGATGGCAAGGACAATTCTCCTTTGGCCGAGGCTACAGTATCTGTAGTAGGCAAATCAGTAAGTACAAAAACAGGTGCCGATGGAAGCTTTACCATAAGCGTACCAGACGGTTCTAACCGTTTAAAAGTATCTTATGTAGGTTATGGTGATGAAACCGTAAGCATAAGTGGTAATGTAGCCAACATCTCTATGACTTCATCTGCTCAGGCATTGACTGATGTGGTTGTAATAGGTTATGGTACTGCCAGAAAAAAAGATCTAACAGGATCTGTGACATCAGTAGGTGAAAAAGATTTCAATAAGGGAACTTTTGCATCACCTGACCAATTGATTCAGGGTAAAGTATCAGGTGTTCAGGTTACTAATAATAGTGGTCAGCCCGGTGGTGCTGCAACTATTCGTATCAGAGGTGCTTCTGCACTTACAGGTACAGGTAATCCTTTGTTTGTAATTGATGGAGTGCCATTGGATAACACCTCATCCCGCCCGGGTTTAGGTGAAATTGGATTAGGTGGAAGTAATCCAGGTACGAACATCCTAAATTTTATCAACCCATCAGATATCCTGACAATGGATATCCTTAAAGACGCCTCTGCAACTGCTATCTATGGTTCAAGAGCTGCTTATGGTGTTGTTTTGATTACTACCAAAAAAGGTAAATCAGGCGAAACTAAAATTGATTTTGGTGCTTCTATGGGTATGTCAACGGTAGCTAAAAAAATCAGAGTATTAACCGCAGGTGAATTCAGAGATGCACTTACTTATTATGGTTTGAGCGCAACAAACGACAAGAAGAGTAATGTCAATGCATTTGATGCGATTACTCGTAAAGGAATGATTCAAAATTACAATGTTGCTATAAGTGGTGGTGTTGAAAATTCACGTTTCCGTTTTTCTATGGGTGCACTAAATCAGGAAGGTGTTGTTAGAAAATCTGGTATTACAAAATATACGGCCAATCTAAGCGGTCAATTTAAATTCTTAAACAGCCGTAAATTAGGATTGGATGTTAACATTCTTCCAAGTCAGTATTCAGAAGACATTGCACCTATTTCTAATAACTCAGGTTCAAGAGGAAGTCTTATTGTAAATGCTTTACAGTGGAATCCGACTGAAGATATGTTGATTAAAAGAAATGGTCAGACAGATTCGTTTAATGTGAAAAAAGGGGGTGATTTATTAAATCCTTTAGCAGTTCAGGAAGCAATTACTGATAAATCCCGTGTAACTACCATACTTGCTAGTCTTTCTCCTTACTTTAAGTTTACAAGTTGGTTAGAGTATCGCTTTATTTATAGTATGAATTATTCGACTGGTACACGTCGTACTACACTCCAACCATTTATCAATTTTAACGATGTTCAGGATAAAGGCCGGGCTTTGATTGGTTCTAATGAAACCAATACGCAGCAATATACTCATACTGTTAATGTAACAAAGAAACTAAGTGATAAGATTGACTTTAGTGGTGTAATTGGATATGAGTATTTAAAATTCAATAATAAAGGATATTCAATGAGTGGCTTTGGTATTTCAGGAACAGGTTTTGGATCTTATGGATTAGACTTTACGAATTATATCCAATATTCAAATCCTACAAATCGTGGTGCTAGTTCTTTTGCAGATCCAACAACAGAACTACAATCATACTTTGCCAGAACTGCTTTCAACTATGCTGATAAATATCTTGTTACTGCAACAGTAAGAAGAGATGGTTCTACTAAATTTGGTGCAAATAATAAATATGGTACTTTCCCTTCATTCTCTGCTGCATGGAATGTATCTAAAGAAAGTTTCTTCCATGTAAATGCTATCAATTCATTGAAAGTTCGTGCAGGTTGGGGTAAAACCGGTAATCAGGAGTTTCCTGCAGGATCTTCTGTTACAAGATATGGTTTTGCTGACGGTAACAATGGTACTCCAGTTATCAATAATTCAAATGCAGATTTGAAATGGCAGTCTGACAGACAGTATAATATTGGTTTAGATGCATCTATACTTAACAACAGAGTAACTGTTACTGTTGATTATTTCAACAAGAGAACTACAGACTTGTTGTTCCCTATTACAAGTGCTTCTGCTCCTGCATTATCTGGAGCGATACTTTGGAAGAACCTTGCTGGTAATATTGACAACAAAGGTTTTGAATTTGCAGTTAATTCTTCAATCATTAAGAAACAAAACTTTGGATGGGATTTAGGTGTTAATGCAACGTTTGTTAGTAATACAGTTTCAGGTTTAACATTCCCGATTCTAACAGGTGAGATTAACGGTCAGGGTATATCCAATACCAGCGTTGAAGTTGTACAAAATGGTTTACCATTATATGCATACTTTACAAGAGAATATTTAGGTATGGATAAGGCAACCGGTTTTGCTAATTATACAGATGATGGTGATCGTAATTATTTTGTTGGTAATTCTTTGCCTAAACAATTGCTTGGTATTACCACAGCAGTAAGATATAAAATGCTTACATTAACAGCAAGTGCAAATGGTGCTTTTGGTTATAAAATCTATAATAACACTTTGAATTCTGTAATTAATGTAGGTAGTATTAACAATGGTAAAAACATTGCTTACTCTGTTTTCAAAGATCCGGTTAAAGAAGCTTTTGCTAACCCTGTAAAATCTTCTTCAAGATTTTTGGAAAGTGGCAATTATTTAAAGTTGGCTAGTGCTTCCTTAAACTATGCTTTTGGAAAAGTTGGAAACATTTTTAACAATGCAAGTGTTTATGTTACGGGTCAGAACTTATTTGTAATTACAAAGTTCACTGGTTTTGATCCTGAAGTAAACGTGAATAAGAGTCTTAATGGAGTGCCTTCATCTTCCATTGAGTATGCACCTTATCCATCTGCCAGAACTATAACTTTTGGTGTAAACTTTTCTTTATAATTATATAAAAATTACTAACAATGAACTATAAAATATTAATTGCTTCAGCTTCCTTCATGCTCTTATTGGGTAGCTGTACAAAATTAGAGGAGAAGTATAATTCTCAAATCACTTACAATCCAAGTGCAGCAGCAGGAAGTAACCCGAATGTTGCTAATCTATTAACAGCCGTGTACAGTTCTATGCGTGGTACATTTCAAGGACAAGAAGGTGTTTGGGCACTTTCTGAAATGACAACTGATGAACTGATAGGGCCAACACGTGGTGGTGACTGGGATGACAATGGTGCATGGCGTGTATTGCATTCTCACAGATTTGATGCAGATCACATCCGTATCAGAGAGGTTTATGAAAATTTGGGTAGTGTTATCTATCAGGCTACCGATTTGTTAAGATACAATCCAACTGCACAACAAGCTGCTGAGGCAAAATTGATTCGTGCTATGGCTAGCTTTCTTTGGTTAGATGGTTGGGATCAGGTTCCTTACCGCGAACCTGGAGAAAGTACAGTTGCTCCGGCAAAAGTAAGAAAAGGTGTAGATGCATTCAATTATATAGTAAGTGAAATTAATGCTGCTTTACCAAACCTGCCAAATGGTCCTGCAACTATGGCTAACAAAGATGCTGCAAAAGTACTTTTAATGAAATGTTATCTCAACAAAGGTGTATACAAAAGCAGAACAAGTCCAACTTTTGATGCTGCTGATATGCAACAGGTTATCACCTTAGCCGATCAGGTTATAGGCAGCAGCAGAGGTTATTCGTTCAGTACAAAATACTTTGACAACTTTGCTCCTAACAACGATGTTGTCGGTAAAGAAAATATTTGGACACAGGAGAATGTTGGTGGAACTTCATCTGGTAACATTCGTTCTAGATGGCATTCGGTAACCCACTATAATCAAAATCCAAGTGGATGGAATGGTTTCTCAACACTATCTGATTTCTACAACAAATTTGAAGCTACTGATTCAAGAAGAGGTATTGCTTACACAACTAATAGTGCTACTTACACTAATCCGGGTAATCGTATCAACATTGGATTTATGGTGGGGCAGCAATATAACTTAAGTAATGATGCTGAATTGAATGACAGAACTGGTGCTAAATTAAGATTTACGCCTGCGGTTAGTATTATTGAAAAAGGTACAAACCTTGAGGTGACTGGTATCAGAGCCTATAAATATGCAATTGACTACCCAAATGCTGATAATGGTAACTGGGATAACGATTATGTATATTTCAGACTTGGTGACGTATTGCTTATGAAAGCAGAAGCACAACTACGTAGCAGCAATGCAGCTGGTGCTTTATTAGGTGTAAATGCTTTGAGAATCAACAGGGGAGCTTCTCCATTAGCTTCTTTGACCCTTGATAATCTTATAGATGAAAGAGGTCGTGAGCTTTATCTTGAAAGCTGGAGAAGACAAGACCTTATCCGTTTTGGAAAATTCTTGCAAGCATATCAGGAAAAACCGGCAAGTAGCAATACTTACTTGCTTTTCCCAATCCCGAATACACAGTTGGCGGCTAATCCAAACTTGACACAGAATCCAGGTTACTAAATAATAATTAGCTAAATTTTTAAAAGAAGGTCATTTAATCGTGACCTTCTTTTATTTTTGGTACTATCACATTCTATCATACAGCGCAAATAATTGATGAAAGTTTTCTTATCATTCTTACTATTGCTTGGTTTGTTTTCCTGCAAACAAAAACAGCCTGTTCCTCTTTTTCAATTAGTAGAAAATACAGGTATCAACTTTGAAAATAAAGTCAAAGACGGGCAAGTAGAGAATAGTTTTTTCTTCAGAAATTTTTACAATGGTGGCGGTGTGGCTTTAGGTGATATTAATAATGATAGTTTACCCGATATAATGCTGACCTCAAATATGGGGGATAACAAACTATATTTAAATAAAGGCAATTTCGAATTTGAGGATATAACTTCTAAAAGTGGATTGTTTCAGGATTCAATGTGGAGTACAGGCATAGTGATGGTCGATATAAATGGAGACGGATGGCTGGATTTGTATGTATGCAACTCTGGGCATATGCAGGGAGGAAAAAGAAAAAATCAACTTTTTATCAATCAACACCTAACCGCTGCAGCCCATGCAGGAGGGCCCTCTTTAGTAACTTTCAAAGAAGAAGCTGCGGCATATGGACTTGATATTTCAGGGTACTGCACTCAATCTTCATTTTTTGATTACGATTTAGATGGTGATCTTGATTGTTTTATTATTAATAATAGTCCGGTTCCAATCAATACCTTAGGTTACAAGAATAGAAGAGATTTAGCCGATAAAGATTGGTCAGTAGCCGGGTTTTTAAAAGGAGGTGGAGATCATTTATATAAAAATGACAATGGTCATTTTTCCGAGGTTACAAAACAAGCCGGTATTCATGGTACACTTATGAGTTTTGGATTAGGGGTTAGTGTTTCTGATATTAACAACGATGGCTTCCCTGATATATATGTAGCCAATGATTCTTACGAAAGAGATTATCTCTACATTAATCAAAAGAATGGAACATTTATAGATGATTTGGAAAACTGTGTTGGTCAGAATAGTTTTTCATCTATGGGTGCCGATATAAGCGATGTTAATAATGATGGTTACCCCGATATTTTTACCACGGACATGCTACCGGGCCAGGATTTTAGGCTTAAGACTTTGGGAGCATTTGACAATATTGATTTGCACAGACAGCGCATAAAAACAGGGTTATACTATCAATACATGAAAAACTGTTTGATGGTTAACAACAAAAACGGTAGGTTCCTGGAAACTGCAAATTTTAGTGGAGTAAATGCAACAGACTGGAGTTGGGGAGCTTTATTTTTTGATGCGGATAATGATGGCCTCAACGACATTTATGTTTGTAATGGAGTAAACAGAGATGTTACCAATCTTGACTTTATGGACTTCTTTGCTAATGACCTTATGCAGGGTATGGTAATGTCTGGGCATAAGGAGGGTATTGATTCTGTGTTGATGCATATACCGGTGAATGCAGTGCCTAACTGTGCATTTAAGAACAATGGCAATCTGCATTTTACAGATGCTGCTAAGGAATGGGGGCTAGCTACACCCTCATTTTCAAACGGTGCAGCTTATGCAGATTTAGATAACGATGGTGACTTAGATTTGGTAGTTAACAATGAAAACCAAAAAGCTTTTGTTTATAGAAATAATGTTTCAAAAATTGATAGCAATAACTATTTAGCAATTATGCTTAGAGCCAATGCACCAAATACTTTTGCAATTGGAAGTAAGATCAATATATACATTGGCAAACAAATAATCAGTAGAGAGGTTATACCATCAAGAGGCTTTCAATCGTCAATGGATTATAAGCAAGTTATTGGTCTGGGAAAAAATACCAAAGTAGATTCAATGATAATTATTTGGCCTGACCACACTTTTACAAAATATGAAAATCCAAGGCTAAATAAACTGTATAATTTTGAAAAAGTGCCCAACCAAAAATTATATAATTACACAAAGGATAAAGTTGAAAATCAAATTTTTACCCCTGATAATCAAGTGTTAGAAAAACATCAAGAAGATGATTATACAGATTTTTATTACGAAAGAAATCTGCCTGAAATGTTATCTACAGAAGGACCCCATATTGCAAAAGGTGATGTAAATGGAGATGGGATGGAGGATATTTATATTGGCGGTGCAAAAGATCAAAAGGGACAGTTGTATTTACAAACTACTGATGGAAGATTTGTTTTAAAAGAACAAAGTCTTTTCAAACAATATCAGGATCTTGAAGATGTTGCTGTGCTGTTTTTTGATGCTGACAAAGACGGCGATCTTGATTTGTTTATTGGAGCCGGAGGTAATAATGTGCAACGTGGACGGCGAGAAATACAACATAGATTGTATAAAAATGATGGAAGAGGTAATTTTTTAATTGATGTAAGTGCTTTTCAGGAAAACAACATGAATATTTCGGTTGCTGTTGCATATGATTATGATAATGATGGCGATGAAGACTTGTTTGTTGGCAGCCGTAGTGTTCCATTTTTGTATGGTCAGACACCGCAAAGCTATTTATATCAAAATGATGGAAAGGGGCACTTTACAGACGTTGCTACAAATCAGATATCTACTATGGGAATGGTTACTGATGCAGTGTGGGTTGATATTGCAGGTGATGCAAAAAAAGAATTGGTTGTTACCGGCGAGTGGATGTCAACAAAAGTATTTTCTAATAACAATAATACCTGGCAAGAGCTAAAGAATACCGGACTTGAGCATTTATTTGGATGGTGGCAAACTATTGCTACAGC
Source organism: Segetibacter sp. (assembly GCA_031423805.1). Taxonomy (GTDB): domain Bacteria; phylum Bacteroidota; class Bacteroidia; order Chitinophagales; family Chitinophagaceae; genus Segetibacter. The sequence goes on from JANPGE010000284.1 coordinate 8,989, forward strand.
AGATATTAATAATGATGGTAAACAGGATCTCATAATCGGGAATATTGGAGAGAATTTTTATCTAAAACCCAATGCCGAAAATCCCGTGAAGCTATGGGTTAATGATTTTGATAACAATGGTACAATGGATCAATTTCTTACCAGAACAGTTGACAAAAGAGATGTACCGGTCTTTTTGAAACGTGAAATAACTGATCAATTTCCCGGATTAAAAAAAGATAATTTAAAACACAGCGATTATGCTAAGAAATCTATACAGGAATTATTCAAAGAAGAAACATTAATAAAAGCCCAAAAACTACAGTTCAACTTTTGTTCATCCATTATTGCATTAAATGATGGAAAGGGCCACTTTAATGTAAAACCTTTACCATTAGAGGTGCAGCTCTCAAGCCTTAATGCTATTTGTACTACAGATATTAACGGTGATGGCAAAACAGATATTCTGGCCGGTGGGAACATGTTTAGCTTCCCCCCACAGTTTGGCAGATTAGATGCAAGCTATGGACATGTGTTAATAAATAAGGGGTTGGGTGAATTTTCTTATGTAGAAAATAAAAAAACAGGATTAAATATAAAAGGTCAAATCAAAGACATAAAAGAAGTGAAAACAAAAAAGGGGAGAAAATTTATAATAACCCAAAATGATGAGTCTTCCTTAGTCTATAATTTAATTAAGTAAAATCATTTCGTTAAAGTCTTGTTGCTTGCAACTTTATGTCATTACAAAAAACTATTAATCTCATTAATTTCTTTTTTAAAATAGTGCGGGTTATCCCGGCGTTTATTGTAATTATTTACTTGCAATCCTGTGCCCAAAAGGAAGATTCAACTCAAGCATTATTCACTTTAATGGACAGTACAGGCATCAATTTTATCAATACAGTAATAGATTCTAAACAAGATAATAGTTTTCTTTTTAGAAACTTTTATAATGGCGGAGGAGTAGCCCTGGGTGATATAAATAATGATAGCCTGCCCGATGTGCTGCTTACCTCCAATCAGGGTGAGAACAGGTTATACCTTAATAAAGGGCACCTAAAATTTGAAGACATTACTGACAATTCAGGCATGCATCAGGATAGCATGTGGAGTACAGGCGCTACAATGGTGGATATTAATAATGATGGGTGGCTTGATATGTATGTTTGCAATTCAGGACACATTCAGGATGGCAACAGAAGAAACAAACTGTATATCAATAATAAGAATAACACTTTTACCGAATCTGCGGCTTTATATGGGTTAGATGTTTCGGGTTTTTGTACACAGGCCTCCTTCTTTGATTATGATAAAGATGGAGATTTGGATTGCTTTATCATTAACAATAGTCCTATCCCTTTCAGTGCTCTTAATTACGGTGGAATGAGGGACGTAGATATCAGTAAGTGGGATGTGGATGAAAAGCTTAGAGGTGGAGGCAATCACCTTTATCAAAATAATAAAGGCCATTATAAAGAAGTAACCAAAGCAGCAGGATTACACAATGGTTTAATAAGTTTTGGCCTTGGAGTTTCTGTTGGTGATATCAACAATGATGGCTATCCTGATATATATGTTGGTAATGATTTTATAGAAAAGGACTATATGTACATTAACCAACGAAACGGTACATTCAAAGATGAGTTGGAAGATCGTGTACAAAAGATAAGCATGTCATCAATGAGTTCTGATTTAGGCGATATAAACAATGATGGTGCTTCTGAAATATTTACCACAGACATGATTCCTGACGATGATTACAGACTCAAAACAACCGGTACTTTTGATAACGTTGATCTTTATTTAAGCAAACAAAAAGCAGGTCTTTATCATCAGTATGTACGCAACTGTCTGCAACTGAACAATGGTAAGGGTGTCTTTTCCGAAATAGGTAATTATAGTGGTGTGTATGGTACAGACTGGAGTTGGGGTGCATTGTTTATGGATGCAGATAATGATGGTTTAAACGATTTGTATGTTTGTAATGGAATTGCCAAAGATGTTGGAAATCTTGATTTCCTCGATTTTTTTTCTAATGATGTTTATGCTAAAATGATGGCATCCGGGCAACGTGTAGATATAGATGAATTAATCAAAAATATTCCTGTTACACCATTGAGTAACAGGGTTTTTAAAAATAATGGCAACCTTCAGTTTCTTGATATTGGAAAGTCATGGGGTCTGGATAAGCCATCATTTTCTAACTCGATTGCCTATGCCGATTTAGACAGAGACGGAGATTTAGATCTTGTTGTAAATAATGAGAATAGCCCTGCATTTATTTATAAGAATAATGTAAGGGAACAACAAAAAAATAATTACATCGCTTTTCAATTAAAGGGTACTGGTGAAAATACTTTTGCCATTGGTTCAAAAATAAAAGTGTTTATAAATAATCAGATTTTTTATAGGGAATTATTTCCGGTAAGGGGTTTTCAATCATCTGTAGATTATAAACAGATTATAGGTTTAGGAAAAAATAATACCATTGATTCAATGCAAATCATTTGGCCCGATAATACCTATATTACTATAGGAAATCCAAAGATTAATATGGTTTATCATTTACAACAGCAACTAATAAATGCTAAGCAATTTTATACTTCAACAAGTCAACCTTCTCCATATTTTATTCCTGTTAAAAACATATTTGATTCTCATAAAGAAGAAGGGTATGTTGATTTTTATTTTGAAAGGAATTTACCCGAAATGCTTTCTCGTGAAGGCCCTCATGTAGCACAGGCAGACGTTAACGGGGATGGGTTAGAAGATATATATATTGGTGGAGCAAAAAATCAGGAAGGTCAACTTTACCTACAAACGAATACAGGGGAGTTTAAAAAAAATGTACAAAAACTCTTTACAACATTCCGGGATTTTGAGGATGTAGCGGTTTTGTTTTTTGATGCAGATAAAGATGGAGATAATGATTTGTTTATTGGCGCCGGGGGTAATAATACCGAAAAAGGAAGTAGAGAAATACAGCATCGTTTATACATAAATGATGGTAAAGGAAATTTTGCTTTAAATGGAAATGCGTTTCCAATTAATGATGTAAATATATCTGTAGCAGTAGCTAATGATTATGATAATGATGGTGATCTTGATTTGTTTGTTGGTGGTAGAAGTGTACCCTATAATTACGGTGTAATACCAAGGAGTTATTTATACAGTAATGATGGCAAAGGAAATTTTAAGGATGTAACAGAACAGATGAATTCTTTGTTGGCACATGTGGGTATGGTTACGGGTGCAGTTTGGGCTAATGTTACTGGGGATGATAAAAAGGAATTGATTGTAACCGGAGAATGGATGGCAACAAAAGTGTTCAATTTTAATATTAATAAGTTTGATGAGGTTAAAAATACAGGACTTGAAAATATGATCGGTTGGTGGCAGACAATTACTGCTGCCGATATAAATGGTGACGGCAAGGATGATTTGATTGTTGGCAACATTGGTGAAAACTTTTATCTGCGACCTGATGTAAACAAACCTGTGAAATTATGGGTTGCTGATTTTGATCACAATGGAACAACAGAGCAATTTCTTACACAGACAATTAATAAAAAGGATATGCCTGTGTTTCTTAAAAGAGATGTTACGGATCAATTTCCTTTTTTAAAAAAAGAAAATTTAAAGCACCTTGATTATGCCCCTAAAACTATTCAGGATTTGTTTGATAAAACTATTTTAAATCAGGCAAGTGTTAGCAGTTTCAATTATTGTTCTTCAATTGTTGCTATCTGCAATGGCAGGGGTCATTTTTCTGTTAAAGAATTACCCGTTGATATACAGTTGTCCAGCGTTAATGCTGTTTGTGTTTATGATGTCAATAATGATGGCATAATGGATCTAATTACCGGAGGCAATCTTTTTACTTTTCAGCCCCAGTTTGGCAGATTGGATGCGGGTTATGGAAATGTAATTCTGGGGAACGGTAAGGGCGACTTCAGCACTGTAAGCAATTTAAAAACCGGGTTGTTCGTAAAAGAATCAGTGAAAGATATTATTCATTTGAAAAGTATAAAGAACCAATTTTTATTTACACAAAACAATAGTTATCCATTGTTATACCAATTGAAAAGCAAGTAATGCAAAAGGCTAATATATACATAACTACAATTTGCTGGTTAATCTGTATAGGTTATATAGGTTGTACATCTGAAAGTAAACCACATCAGCCTTTGTTTGAAACATTAGATAGTAAACAAACGGGTCTTACGTTTAGCAACAATCTAACGTACACCCCTGCATTTAATCTTTTCAAATACATGTATTTCTACAATGGTAGTGGAGTTGGGGCAGGTGATTTCAATAATGATGGATTAATTGATTTGTTTTTTGGAAGTAATCAGGCACAGGACAAATTATTTTTGAATAATGGAAAACTTTTTTTTAAAGACATTACAGCACAGGCTGATATACCACAAGATGGGGGATGGTCAACAGGAATTTCAGTAATAGATATCAATAATGACGGACTGTTAGATATATATGTATGCCGCGTTGGACAATATGAAACACTGCACAGCAAAAATCAACTATTGATTAATAATGGAATAGATAAAACCGGAATTCCCCATTTTACAGATAAAGCAAAAGAATATGGTTTAGACTTTTCAGGATTTAGTACGCAGGCAGCCTTTTTTGATTTTGATAATGATGGAGACCTCGATATGTTTCTCTTAAATCACTCGGTTCATCAAAACAATAATTTCAGGCCACGTTCAGTTTTTATGGGAACCTATGATTCATTGTCAGGTGATAGAATTTATAAAAATGAGCAATCAAAATTTATAGATGTAACAAAAGAAACCGGTATTAACAGTACAGCTATAAGTTATGGTTTAGGGGTAGTTGTAGCTGATATTAATTTAGATGGTTATCCAGATTTGTATATTGGTAATGATTTTCATGAAAACGACTACTTGTATATCAATCAGAAAAATGGGACTTTCAAGGAAGAAGGTACACAGCAATTTATGCACACAAGCCAATACTCAATGGGGGTAGATGTGGCAGATGTAAACAACGATGCTTATCCCGAGATAATCTCTATGGACATGTTGCCATCTGACCCCTACATTTTGAAGCGTTCATTGGGCGAGGATACCTATGATCTGTTTCATGAGAAAATAGGCATGGGTTATTCCTACCAGTTCACAAGAAACAATTTGCAGTATAACCAACGCAATGGAGTCTTTAGCGAAACCGGCTTGTACAGCGGCATAGCTGCAACAGATTGGAGTTGGGCACCTCTGTGGATGGATTTTGACAATGATGGCTTAAAAGATTTATTTATTTCGAACGGAATACCAAAAAGGATGAATGACATAGATTATGTCAGTTTTGTAACCAATACAGAAGTGCAGCAGAAAATCAATAATGATGATATGCAGGGTAAAGATTTTTCGCTGATTAAAAAATTTCCAGAAATAAAAATTCCTAATAAATTTTATACAAACAAAGGCAGTCTTGCATTTGAAGATCAAACAGAAAATATAAAAGGTAACCCGCCTACCTATTCTAACGGCGCAGTATATGCAGATTTTGATAATGATGGAGACCTTGATATTGTAGTTAGTAACATTGATAATCCGACATTACTTTATCAAAATAAAAGCAATGACTCTTCACTCAGCCAATTTGTTAGTATAAACCTAAAAGGTCCTGAAAAAAATATACATGCAGTAGGAGCAAAAGTAGTTGTCTACAGTGGCAGTCAGATACGTACTTATGAGAATTATCCGGTAAGGGGATTTCTTTCCAGTATGGAGATACCAATGCATTTAGGGTTGAATAAAACTACAATAGATTCTGCACTATTAATATGGCCCGATAGAACTTACCAGCATATTACTGTTTTGACAACTCAAAAAGAAATAACGGTTAATTACAAAAAGGGGTTACCGCAGTTCAACTTTTTTAATCTTACTAAAACCGCTGTAAATAATACCAATGTAGTTAAAGACATAACTAAACAAAGTGGTTTGAATTTCGTGCATCAGGAAAATAGATTTGTTGAGTTTGACAGAGAACCTCTTATTCCGCATATGGTATCAACTGAAGGTCCCGCCCTGGCGGTGGCTGATATCAACAAAGATGGTTTAGAAGATGTATTTATAGGGGCTGCAAGAGATCATAAAAGCGCAGTATTTCTTCAGCAAAGGTCCGGTGGATTTTTTAAAATGAAACAACCTGTTTTAGATGCAGATAGCATTTATGAAAATACAAGTGCATGTTGGACTGATGTAAACAATGACGGCAATATCGATCTGGTAGTGGCTAGTGGGGGCAATGAATTTTATGGAGATGATTTTCATAATACACCAAGGGTATATATGAATGATGGAAAAGGTAACTTATCAAAGCTTTTAAATCCTTTCGGAAATACTTTCCTTACTGCATCTTGTGTCGTTGCTTACGATTTTAATAGAGATGGGTATGATGATTTATTTGTTGGCGGCAGGGCAGTTCCTTGGGCATACGGTGAAGTGCCAACATCTTATTTATTTCTCAACAATAAGAACGGAACCTTCAGCAATGTATCTGATATTTCCGCAAAAGGCTTATCCAATGTAGGCTTTGTAACAAATGCTTTATGGTATGATTTGGATAAAGATGGAGATAAGGATTTGTTATTATCATTAGAATGGGACGGTATAGAAGCCTTCATAAATGTAAACGGAAACTTTACTAAAAAGGTATTGAGTGATAAAAAGGGTTGGTGGAATTTTATACTTCCATGCGATGTAGACGGCGATGGCAACATAGATATTTTAGCCGGTAATTTGGGTGAGAATAGCAGACTGAAAGGAACCGAAAAACAGCCAATACGCTTATACTATAATGATTTTGATGGAAATGGAAAAAAAGAACAGGTGTTGACTTATTATGTTGGAGGTAAGGAAATTCCATTTGCTACTAAAGCTGAACTCGAAAAACAAATGCCTGTTTTGAAAAAGAAATTTCTATTTGCCGAAGATCTTGCAAAGGCAACCTTAACTGAAATATTTGGAGAGGATAAATTAAGAGCCGCTACTGTCCTTTCTGCAAATTATTTTTCTAATTCAATATTAATGAATAAAGGGAATTTAAATTTCGAAACAAAAAAATTACCCTGGCAGGCACAGTTGAGTACTTATAAATGTGCAGTTATTGTTAATGCAAACAATGACAACAAGCCCGACATATTGATCATGGGAAATTATTATGACAATAATATAGAAATGGGTCAGTATGATGCCGACTACGGCACGCTACTTATAAACAAAGGCAATGGAGTTTTCTCAACAAGCCCAATGAATAATCTGATTGTTAAGGGACAGGTAAGACAAGTCTTACCAATTGTTATAAAGAATAAAAAATCATTTATTTTGGCTAAAAATAATGATACCACACATGTACTTCAAGTTAACCAACCTTAATTATATTTAAGCGAAATATTGAAAATTGAACGGACTCTTCGATTGTGTATTACATTACAGGCCAGCACAATCTTGTTACCCATTTACTGCTATCTGATTCTATCCTTCGGTCAATTATCAATTGCTGAAATGGAATTGCTGGTGCAACACGTTCATGATCCTTTACATAATTTTCCATTGACGAAAATCCTCTATTGATAGTATTATAACCTCCTTTTACCTCGCTTATTAAAATATTTCCGCCGCCCAACATCCAGCGGTAAACAATATCTTTTTGATCAGATAATTTTTTATTAAGCGGCAAGGCTACTTGTGTTTTATAATGAATACTATCAGTTGTATAAATGTTCAACATTGGTGGATTGGTCTGTAAAGCAGCATTTGCTTTTGCATGATTTTTTAATTTTTCTATCATGCTATAAATAATCTCATTATCTGGGAATTTATTTGTCTGAACCGAAGTAGATATCAGCATAGAGTCTATGACAAAATCTTTCTTTATTGCAAGTCCGTAGACGTTTTCTTCATTATAATAAAAGTCCTGAATTTTATCCATAATAGTACCCATATCTTTTTTAATAGATTTTGCCAGCATATACAATTTCAATTTATTAAAAACAGTAATGGGGGATAATACTTTACCATTCCAACTTAACAATACACTATCTTTATTTACAGGCGTAAAAATTAATTCCGTTGCAAATGAATCGCTGCTGTTTTTTATATTTATTAAAAGGGAAGTATATCTTTTTTCGACAATAGTGTATATGCTTTCATTATAAGTAAAACTATTTCCGCTTTTGTCAGTTTTAAAACCAGGCCACCATTTCATCCAAATATTATCTTCTCTAATGGTTCTCGAAAACGCCTTAGCATTAACAGATATTATTTTAGTTTTATTTTCAACAATATGGTTAGGAAGAAAGTAATATAAAATCCAACAGCAGATCAATAATGCCGATACAAACAAGACTTTTTTCATCATTCTGTAGTATTTGTTTTTAGCATGGCAAGTTATAAGCAAATACGGTTAAATTTACTTTTTATAAAAATTCTGATGTATGAAACGATTGTTCCCTTTGTTTTTTGTTGGTTTATGTATAAATGTTCAGGCCCAGGATCCCTGGAAAATTGAAACAAAAGCAATAGACCCGGCCAACTACTATGGCATAACTGTAGCCAATGGTATGATTGGTGTTGTATCAAGTCCTGAACCATTTAAAGTAAAGGATGTAGTACTTGCAGGTGCTTATGATTTGTATGGCAGGGGACGGGTGAGCAATTTTTTAAAGAGCTTCAACTTATTGAATTCATATCTGGAAATAGATGGCCGTCGCATTGACCGAAGCAATACAACTAATATGACCCAGTCGTTGGATATGAAACATGCAAGCTTCTCTGCATCTTTTGATATGCAGGGCAAGGCCAATGTCAGTTATACGTACTATTCATTACGGCATCTTCCATTTACGGTTTTGATGGACATTACTATAAAAGCAACCCGGGACATTACTATAACCGGTGCCAGTGTTATGGAAGCACCTGATGCGCTTAAAGATGTACAAAATTATTACAACGAAATAGACCGCCCTCACACTACTATCAGTTTGCTTACCAGTAGTGCAAAAAGCCCTACAGGTAAGTTGTTGATGTGTGCCAGCAATACTTTTATGTTTTCCGAACCCCATGGGCAGGAACCAAGGGTTATTCATGAAATGTGGGACAACAATATGCACCTTGTAAAATTTGCCCGCAAGATAAAGGCAGGTGAAACTTATACATACTCCATAGTAGGTTCTTCCATTACTTCAGCGCATCATGATGATCCCTTGAATGAAGCTGAACGTATGACCATTTATGCCAAGTTGCAAGGCCATGATCGGTTAGTAAGTTTTCACAATCAGGCGTGGAATGATCTATGGAAAAGCGACATAGCCATAGAAGGTGATGCTCAAAGCCAACAGGATGTACACAGCATGTTATATCACCTGTATTCATTTGTACGTGAAGGCACATCATTGAGTCCATCGCCTATGGGCTTAAGTGGATTAGGTTATAATGGTCACGTATTTTGGGATACAGAATTATGGATGTATCCTGCTATACTTGTTATGCATCCGGAAATTGCAAAAAGCCTTGTTGAATATAGGTTTCAGCGATTGGATGCTGCAAAACGTAATGCATTTAACAGAGGTTACAAAGGGGCTATGTACCCATGGGAGAGTGCTGAAAGTGGGGTAGAGGAAACACCGGTATGGGCCTTGAGTGGTCCGTTTGAACATCATATTACTGCATGTGTCGGCATAGCTGCATGGAACTATTATTGTGTTACGCAAGACAAGGTTTGGCTTCGTGAAAAGGGATGGCCAATACTAAGTGCTACTGCTGATTTTTGGGCAAGTCGTGTAGAAAGAAACAGCCCCGGACATTATGATATTAAAAACGTAGTTGCTGCAGATGAATGGGCAGAAAACGTAGATAATGATGCTTTTACCAATGCTGCAGCAAAAGCAAATCTACAATATGCCACACAGGCTGCTGCTATACTTGGAATAGCTCCTGATGCTGACTGGATGAATGTTTCCAACAACATACCCATTTTAAAAATGCCCGATGGAATTACCCGTGAACATGCTACCTACAATGGCGAAGGAATTAAACAGGCAGATGTAAGCCTGTTAGCTTATCCTTTAAAAGAAGTCACTAACACTGCCGACATAAAACGTGACCTTGAATACTACGAAAAACGTGTACCTAACGAAGGAACCCCTGCAATGACACAAGGAGTTTTTGCGCTGCTATATGCACGACTTGGTGATGGTGAAAAAGCTTTGCATTGGTTCAAGGATGCATACGTACCTAATCTAAATCCACCATTACGTGTCATAGCTGAAACCAAGGGCGGAACTAATCCATATTTTGCAACAGGTGCAGGGGGCATTATACAAAGCATGCTCATGGGCTTTGGAGGTTTAGAAATAACACCCACCGGCATTACCCAAATCAAAAGTAAACTACCCGCTGCATGGAAGAGTCTGACCATTACAGGAGTGGGAGTGGAGAGAAAAACCTATGTTGTGAAATAATAAAGATAAGCTAATGAAATGGGTGAATATTAGAGTATTTTTATTATTCAATCCTCCATTAGAAACCAATTATACCATTTCCAATAATTCTATCTTATTCCAATGCTTTTTACACCATTACAGATTAAAGACATAACATTCAAAAACCGTATTGCTGTTTCGCCCATGTGCCAATACAGCAGTGTCGATGGTTTTGCAAACGACTGGCATTTGGTGCATCTTGGTAGCCGGGCTGTTGGAGGGGCAGGCTTAATAATAAGTGAGGCAGCCGCCGTTTCGCCGGGAGGCCGCATTACACCTGATGACCTCGGTATTTGGAAAGATGAACACATAGACTATCTAAAGCGCATCACTACATTTATTGAACAGCAGGGTAGTGTAGCCGGTATTCAATTGGCACATGCAGGCCGCAAAGCCAGCAACAGCAGCCCATGGAAGGGTGGTAAACCGTTGTCAATTGAACAAGGTGCATGGCCAACCGAATCTGCAAGTGCAGTTCCATTCAAGCCGGAAGATCCATCACCAATTGCGTTGGACAAATCAGGCATAGATAAAATAAAAGCGGACTTTAAATCGGCAGCAGAACGATCATTTAAGGCAGGTTTTAAAGTGATAGAAATACATGCTGCACATGGTTATTTGTTACACCAGTTTTATTCGCCATTATCCAATCAACGGACAGATGAATATGGCGGAAGTTTCGAAAATCGCATCCGTCTTTTATTAGAAGTTTTAGATAGTGTAAAAGATGTTTGGCCGGCTAATATGCCGCTCTTTGTTCGTATATCAGCAACTGATTGGATAGAAGACGGCTGGACTATTGAAGACTCCATTTCACTTGCAAAAATATTGAAAGAAAAAGATGTTGACTTAATAGACTGTAGTAGTGGGGGCAATGTAGGGCATGTAAAAATTCCGGTTGAACCCGGCTACCAGGTATCATTTGCCGAAGGCATAAAAAAAGAAACGGGAATTCTAACGGGAGCAGTGGGGTTAATAACAACACCCGAGCAATGCGAAGAAATACTCACAACCGGCAAGGCTGACATGATCTTTATTGCCCGTGAATTTTTACGTGATCCATACTTTCCGGTTCACGCCGCAAAGGTGTTGGACGTAGATGTGGAATGGCCGGTGCAATATGTGAGGGCGAAGATTTAATTGAATGCTGGTCAATCTTTCAACGTGATTATCTTGCTCTCCAGATAGGCAGTGTCAGGATCAAGGTCCAGGTTTTCGTCCCATAGTACAATGCCGTTTTGTATGAAGGCTTTGATGAAGAAACTTGGATTGCAAAGTCGTTTATATACAGGGTAATTCAAATAAGGTCTCATATCAAACAATCCGGTTTCTCCATTATTAAATTGGAGCAATAATTTATAGTCTGCTTGGGGATTTACTGATATTATTCTCGGATTAGACATGTTAAACCAACGGATTTATTTTATAAATTTCATTTCCTGATACTGCTAGATCCCAGTCGGCCATTAATTCTTCTTTATGGAGTTCAATCCAGGCTTGCAATAACTTATATTTTCCTGCAGGCAGTGAGCCTTCAATAATATTCCCGTCGGGTATTTGTACAATAGCCTCTGTTCCAAAATATTTTACATGAATGTGAGGTAAATGATGCTGTTTGATGTCCAGGTAATACATTGACACTATCAAGCCGTAAAACATTGATATTACAGGCATAAAATCTTTTATCAAAAATAATAAAAATTGAATAAAAAAAGCCCTCCAAAAAATTTCGGAGGGCTTTTCATTTTATAAGGGAGATTTTGTTTTGTCAGGAAGTTTAGTCCATGTTCTTTCTCTGCGCTGCACAGGGTTGTGCCTTGGCACAGGTGCAGAACGGTTAATGTTGTTAGGATGTGTTGGTGTAACACTTCTTCCTTTGGCACTATGATAAGGATGGTTCTCAACTACCGGTACATTTTTAGTAATTAGTTTGTTGATGTCCTTTAGGTATGCACGTTCTTCAGCATCGCAAAACGAAAGGGCAATACCACTTTGTCCTGCACGACCTGTACGGCCTATGCGGTGTACATACGTTTCAGGAATATTAGGAAGGTCAAAGTTGATTACATGCGACAGGTCATCCACATCTATGCCACGGCTTGCAATGTCTGTAGCAACCAATACTCTTAACTTACCAGTCTTAAACATTGACAATGCACGTTCTCTTGCATTTTGCGACTTGTCACCATGAATGGCTTCGGCCTGTACGTTTGATTTGTTGAGAAACTTCACAACCTTGTCCGCACCATGTTTGGTACGTGTAAATACCAGTGCTGTAACAATGCTTTCGTCTTCCAGCAAATGCAGCAGGAGAGAGGGTTTATCACCTTTTTCTACAAAGAAAACAGCCTGTTCTATTTTTTCGGCAGTAGAAGAAACAGGAGTCACTTCCACTTTTACCGGATTGTTCAAAATGGTATCAGCCAACCTCGAAATTTCGGGAGGCATGGTAGCAGAGAAAAACAATGTTTGCTTTTTAGCAGGCAGTTTGGCAATTACTTTTTTCACGTCGTGAATAAAGCCCATGTCAAGCATACGATCAGCTTCATCCAACACAAACATGTTGATGTGTTGCAAGTGAATATAACCCTGATCCATCAGATCCAAAAGTCTGCCAGGCGTAGCTATCAATATGTCAATGCCATAGCGCAATGCATTTACTTGTGGCATCTGCGATACACCTCCGAAAACCACCAAATGGTTAAGGTTTGTGTGTTCGCCATAAGCCATAAAGCTTTCACCAATCTGAATGGCTAATTCACGTGTAGGCGTAAGTATGAGGGCCTGTATAGGCTTTGGTCCACGTGGATTTTCTTTTTGCTGGTAAAGCCTTTGCAAAATCGGTATAGCAAAAGCCGCCGTCTTGCCGGTACCTGTTTGAGCGCATCCCAACAGGTCTTTTCCAAGTAATAATTCAGGAATAGCTTGTTGCTGAATAGGGGTAGGATGTGTGTATCCTTCGTGTTGAAGAGCCCTTAATATTGGCTCAATCAAATTCAAATTTTCGAATGTCAATTCAATAAAAATTTACAATAAAATAAATTACAATCTTACAAATTGTATGTGAAGATTGATTAGATATTCTGCTCATTAAATATGACCAGATGAAACTTGTAAGCGAAAGAAAGAGTATCAGGTCTGCTAAGAGAGTATATACGAATGGTGCGAAACTAGGCTATTCTTTCCACATAAAATGATAAAGCCTAAAAACCAGCCTATTGTACAGCGTTTTGTTCTTGTTATTGAGCAGGCATTTGTGCCTTTAATTAGACTTTATTGGTTGCCTGCCCCGTCACTTTTTGCGGGGTCGCACATTTCAACGGGAGTACTGCTATTGGGCTTTTCCCACGTTTTGCGTTTTTAACCACAGAGGGCACAAAGGAGCAGCCCACAGAGGACACGGAGCAATGGTTAATATCTTCGTGTCCTCTGTGTTGTATTTCTCCGTGGTCTCTGTGGTTAAAATTATCTACTTGACTTTCTCAAACTTCACAACACTCTGCTCTTTCTCCCCGGAAGTTATTCGCAAAAAGTAAATACCGCTTTGCAGTGATGAGATATTTACGCTTCGCAAAATGGAACCTTCTGTTGCTGAAATATTGTTGCTAAAAACAATTTTGCCATCTTGTGTTATAATGTCCATTTTTAAGGCAAGTTTCTTATCGCTGTCAATTTGTAGTTGCAATTTGTCCTTTGCAGGGTTGGGGTAAATGTTCAGCGAAAAACTTCCGTTGTTATTGATTATCCTGATGGGGCTGTAGGTAAACTGG